>NZ_JBGJZU010000064.1:0-36493 GCF_041354475.1 Microcoleus sp. | reverse complement strand
TGTGGAGTAGACAAACCTCTCAAGAGTCATCTTGAGACTACGATGAATCAGGAAGTTAACACCAAAATTTCTAATGTCCAGCTAAGTCTAGACTTTGGTAATTTTGGGTAGGTTTAACAGAGCGGTTCAAGGTCGTACTCGAATAACGGGTGTAGCATCTAAGAGTACGACCTTGAAAGGGTTCGCGATCTTTGCCCTCCTAACAGCGTTAAAGCAGAGTAATTGCAGTCGATGCCGGAGCGCCGATCGGACCTGCGCCAAAGCCTAAATTCACCACCCCAGCAGTCAAACCAGGATTATTGGTAATCGTCAGACTAACGCTAGTTTGACCGGGATTAAAGTTCACCGTGCCTCCAGAAGCAGTCGGAATATATTGACCGAAAATATTGAAGTCTGCGTTGTTGACAGGTTGAGCGCCACCAGGGGCAGCAATCAAAAAGTCGATCGAAGCCGAAACCGCAGTATTGCCACTCCGGTTAATCGTAAAACTTCCAAAACTACTATCAGCAATAGGACCAGAAGACGAACCGTAGGAGAAGAAAGTCGGAGGCACAGCAGTAGTATCAATAATACTCAAAACTGCTGCTGACGGACTTGCCAAACTGCCGCCGCTCAAGAACAAATTCACTGTCTCATTCGGCTCTGTGAGACTGTCAAATAAAGTTTGAACTGGAACTTGGGCGCTAGCTTGTCCGGGCGCAAAATTGACCGCTTGAGCCACACTATTGTAATCAGGAATAGAACCCGTAGATAGAGCAGTACCGTCACCTGTACGGAACACGATCGTCGCTGGTGCTGAAAGGTCGCCACTGCGATTAATTGTAATCGGTGCAGTGTTACCTTCGTTGACGCTGTAAGTAGCCGCACTGAAGAAAAACGTGCTTTGACCGGGTGTCGGTGTTGGGGTCGGTGTTGGTGTCGGTGTGGGAGTTGGGACCACATTATTAATTGTCAAAATCGACGGATTGCTGCCGACATTCCCACCGCTAAGCACCAAATTCACTGTTTCCGGCCCTTCCAAAATCATGTCGCTCAGAGCAGTAACCGTAAAACTAGCGATATTTTGCCCTGGAGCAAAATTCAACGCCCCCGCCGCTACAGTGTAATCGGGTGCAGTCCCGACACCACTTGCCGAACCGTCAACAGTAGCGTAGTTAATCGATGCAGCTCCCGTACCACCTGTGCGAGTCACATTAATCGTCGCCACACCGCCTTCATTCACGGTGTAACTTGATTGCTGGAACTGGAAGATACTTGGAGGGGTTGGCGTCGGAGTTGGCACCACATTATTAATCGTCAAAATCGACGGATTGCTGCCGACATTCCCACCGCTAAGCACCAAATTCACTGTTTCGGGCGATTCCAAAATCATGTCGCTCAGAGCAGCCACCGTGAAATTAGCGATATTTTGCCCCGCAGCAAAATTCAATGTCCCCGCCGCCGCATTGTAATCCGGTGCAGTCCCGCCAGCGTTTGCGGAACCGTCAACAGTAGCGTAGTTAATCGATGCAGCCCCCGTACCACCTGTGCGAGTAACGTTAATCGTCGCTACGCCACCTTCATTCACTGTGTAACTTGATTGCTGAAACTGGAAGATATTTGCAGGGGTTGGAGTCGGAGTCGGAGTCGGAGTTGGAGTTGGTGTTACATCGAGGCCTTGATATTGAATACTCCGCACTAGGTAGTCGGAACTATCGTCTTTGAAGGAGGTGGCTTGGTAGGCGGCGGTGGGGCTATCGTAGGCTTTGGCGGAGAACCGCAGTTCGTCAAAAGCGACGCTAGTGGAATTTGATTGTACCTTGAATTGGAAAGTGCCATCGGTACGATCGCCCGTGAAAGTCACTCCATTTGAAGACACAGAGAGGGGTTTTGATGCGATCGGAGCGTTGAGGCGACTAATAGTAAAATTGGTAGCCGGTACCAAAACCCCATTATTGAAGATTTGCAGCAAACCAACTTCATTACCTTGATCGCCTAGTCCTGGACTTGTTTTGGGACTCAATGCACTGAGGTCGATCGTGGCGCTACTGATATCTTGGTTATCTGCCCATTTCACCTTCAGCGCCTGAGATTGATTGGTGTTGGGGTCATAGTTGATCTCCGCCCGAATTTTATTGGGGTCTGTGAACCAACCACTATAAGAAGATGCGACACCAATACCAGCACTATTGCCGTAACTTAACCAGCTTTTAGGGTTGTCGTTAGTTGCCAAGGTGAGGTTGCTGATTTCAGTAGTATTTAGATAGTCAGTTTCCACGCCATCAAAAGCTACCCCAGATAGTTTGATGCCTAGATTCCGGGCGATAGTCGGCCATTTTGCGATTAGGTCATTGACGCTGCTGTAATTATTGGTTTGACCCAAAGTACCAGTCAAGGAAGTAGCCATAGTTTCTATTTTGAGGATGAGTAATTAAGCATTAGCAGTCACTGAAAACCCTAATTTGGGCTTTCTTTATAGTTGTCAGTTACTGCCCCAAAAAATTCTCTCTAAGTACGTGTACGTAAATTAATTAACTATGCTTTTACAACCAAAATGCTTGCCCAATAAGCATTTGAAGGCTTAATTGCCCCTATTGAAATGTTGTAGGTAATTACTTGCACATACTTAATAGACGTCTCCCAAAAAGCCTCTGAAGAACAGGCTATCCAGCCTATTCCACAATAATTATGGGAGATGTCTAATAGAGATACCTAACTTTCATCATCAATAACTTTGATCCGGAAATTTTGCCGAATGTCAAAATCTGACCAATGCGGCCTGATAGCCCTGGTGTGAGGGTTTGGTAATCAACTCTAGGGGCTTTGGTGCGGCTTTGGGTGGCGCTCTCCCGGTTTGTTCCAGAAGATTTTTAGGAATTTAACCTTTCTGATTTGCGATGGGTAACTCCACAATTAATTCGGTTCCTTCACCAACTTTACTGACACAGTTAATCTTGCCACCGTGAGCTTGAACAATCACTTGGTAACATACTGATAGTCCCAAACCAGTGCCTTTTCCTACAGGTTTAGTAGTAAAAAATGGATCGAAAATTTTGTGCTGAATTTCCGCAGGAATGCCGGGGCCATTGTCGCTGATAGAGATTGTTACCCACCCAGTTTCCTTGACCTGGGTATAAATTGTTAATTCTCCTGGTTTTTTAGTGGAATTTATGGCATCTAAAGCATTGTCAATCAAATTATAAAATACTTGATTGATTTGAGCTGCATGACATTTAACGGTTGGTAATTTGCCGTAGAGTTTATTGATTTTTATCTCTGATTTTACTTTGTTTTGCAGCATCAACAAACTATTTTCTAAACCTTCATTCAAATCCACAGCTTTAAATTCGGAGTGGTCTAAGCGAGAAAAACTCCGTAGTGTTGTCACGATTGACCGAATCCGGTTGCTGCCTTCTATCATTGAATTGAGCAAGGGTGGAAAGTCTTCGCGAATGTAATCTAGTTCTAGTTCTTCATTGATTTGGGCGATCGCATCTCCCGCTTCAGGGCAAGCTTTGCCACAGAATTCCAGGGCTTCTGTTAAGGTTTTGACGTATTCTTGGGTGTGAAACAAATTAGCGTGAATAAAATTATTGGCGTTGTTAATTTCGTGGGCAATACCTGCCACCATTTGCCCCAAACCGGACATTTTTTCACTTTGAATTAATTGCTGTTGAGTCGATCGCAGTTCTTCTAATGTAGCCTGCAACTGTTGGGTTTGAGCTTGCGATTTTACGGCGGCTTCTTGGACTTGGCTGTAGAGTTCGGCTTGCTGAATGGCGATCGCCATTTGGTCCGCTATCTGCGACAGTAACTCCATTTCTTGCTGCTCCCAATTCCGAATATCGCCACACTCGTGAGCAATTAGCAAGCCCCACAGCCTACCGGGTAATTCTGGATCGAAGTTTAGGGAATTTTTGGGTGATTTTTCGGGATTTCGGGATGTGACAATTGGTACGATCAGATTCGCTTTTACCTGCAAGCTATCTAAAAAATCTATGTGACAAGGCTCTAAATTGGCATTAAACACATCATTGATTGCTCTGACTCGTCCTTGTTGGTAAAAATCTGCATAATCCCCCTTAAAACACTTGTCTGCTCCCATATCTCCTAAAATTGAAGGCCAAGGAACACTCATGTCTTCAACAACTACTTTTCCCCGCCAGTTGTCTTGAAATTGATAGATAATTACCCGATCGCACTGTAAAAGTTGACGGACTTCTCTGACTGCTGTGTCGAGGATGGTATTGAGGTCTAGGGTACTACGAATTTGGTTGCCGATCAGCCGCAACAGCGATTCCTGTTCGGCTTGGCGCAGGGTTTGGCTATACAATTTAGCTTGATTGATGGCGATCGCCAATTGGAAAGCCACCCCTTCTAACAACTGTCGTTCCCAATCCGTCCATTCCCGTTCGCGATCGCACTGGTGCAGCCCAATTACTCCATTCACTTCTCCTTGGTAACGAGTAGCTACTGCCAGCATAGACTTAATCTCTAAATCTATGGCAATTTTTCTACTGCGTTCGTTCAATCCTGGAAAATCGATAAACTTGGTTACGGCTAGGGACTCTTGTTGAGATATAATGGCTTCCAAGTGGGGGTTGCCAACCACGGGTACTTTCATACCTAACTGTATGGGATAGTCTCCCGCGTTGTATTCTCCTCGTGTAATCAAGGTTTTGTCTGTATTTGATTCTTTGACTAAAATACTCGATCGGCTACAATTTAGCGCTTGACCCAGCAATCGGCACGCCGATGTTAGAATTTGTTCTATGTCAAGAGTGCTACGAATTTCGTTGTTAATTTGGTTCAGCAAATTTGATAATTGAACTTGCTGCTGCATCTGCACGATCAGGGCTTTTTGTTCGTCTATTTCGGGTAACGAAAGACCTGCTTCTTGTCTCCATTTGTCTGCTTCAGGCAACGTGGAAGTTGATTTTGGCGAGGTTTTTTTTTGATGTATCTTTAAAGACATATTTACTCAGATTTTGTGAATTATCTTTATTTAGTCTGGTCTTTTATACCTATGCTTACCCCACCAACAGCCTTAGCAAACTTACCCGGACTGTTGTCTCTTCTTAAATATTATAAAGGATGCAGCTCTAGCTTAGCTACGATCGCTTTACATTATACTTATAATAACGCTTTCACCAACAGTCTGTAGTAGTTCCTACTAATTATCAACCTGCGCTAGTTGAATATAAGGTGTCCATTATCCCTCTCTATTAAATCCTATTTTTAAAATATTTTCGTGGCTGTTCCACAAAAAATATGGGAGAGGTATATGAGATTTAACCGCCGATTTTAGATTTAAAAAACTACCTAAAATCCATCTTTAGTTCAATTTTTATTTACGCCTACTCTGTTAATCAAGATGACAAACCCAAGTGCTGAAATTTTCTGCCCGCAAACAAATACTGTCAATTTTATCTCTGGATTAAATAGTAAAACGGAGATGACCATAGCTTTGGCGATCGGCAATTCCCGTTTGCACTGGGGATTATTCAATAGCAAAACTCTCCAAACAACATGGGATACAAAACATTTGAGTATTCAGGCTGTGCAGCATCTATCTCAGGATGAAATGACAGAACTTCTAGTCCAGACAGTAATCGAGTCGATCCAGAAACAATCTGCTCAAAAGCTCATTTCTACTAATCCTGAACTTGCGTCACTTCGCAAACCAGAGTTGGGCGTATTACCTTTAGTGTTGGCTTCAGTAGTGCCAGATCAAACCAAACTTTGGCAGAGTTATCCTGATAGCCGAATTATTACTTTAGACCAGTTACCCATCGAGGGACTCTATCCGACGCTGGGAATTGACAGAGCTTTGACTTTATTGGGCGCTGGCACCCAATTAGGTTGGCCAATATTAGTTATAGATGCTGGTACAGCTTTAACATTTACTGGAGCCGATGTCAATAGGCGTTTAGTTGGGGGCGCTATTCTACCGGGTTTAGGGTTGCAATTGTGGTCTCTGGGACAGAAAACTGCTGGTTTACCTGTAGTGATGTTACCAGATAATCTGACTGGGCGCTGGGCTGGGGATACAGAGAGCGCCATTGTCAGCGGAGTGGTGCGCGGTGTGGTAGCAGCCGTCAATGATTTTATTGAAGATTGGCTGGGCTTGTTTCCTCATAGCCACATAGCCTTGACAGGGGGCGATCGCACTTTGTTGTTACAATATCTCGCCAGCACCTTTCCTGACACCGCCGCCAGGGTAATTGACACCCCAGAAGCTATTTTTTGGGGTCTCAATCAATTTCTGATTTGAGATTTCACTGCTTGGCAAATTCCCGAATATACTTAGCAACCAGATCGGGGTATTCTACCAATAAATTTATGCTCTCAGAATTGATAAATTCAATCTCTGCCCTCGTCGCCAGAGCAGCATAGGACTGACACAGAGACGACGAAGCAGGAGCCGGATTTTGAGATTCCTGTAACAACAATAAAGGAGCTGTGATCTCACACAACTTCTCGTCAACCGACTCTGCCTTAATTTCGGCTCCTCGCCGCCTAAATAGCAATTTCATCGCCACTGGGGAACCTATCAACTGTTTTCTGAACTTGAGTAGTTCCTCAATCTTATTTTGACCCCCAAACAACTTAGCAATGGGATAGAGCGATCGCAGCAGCCAGTAAGCCACAGGAGGTGTACCCGTCAGCAACCTAGCCATCTGCCAGCGTCCTCGCCTAGTGCCGGCATTCACTCCTTCGGGCGCTAACAACACCAAACCTTTGACTCGATCGGGATATTTGAGGGCGTAGCTAGTGGCTACCCAGCCACCCAAGGAGTGACCAATCAAATAAACCTCTTGCAGATTTAACGTGTCTAAGTATTGGGCGAGACATTCTACTTCGAGGTCGATGGAATAATTCATCTTAGGGCGTTCTGAATCGCCAAATCCCAGTAAATCTGGTGCGAAACAGTGGTACTGGGGACATAAATATTCGATCGTCTTCAGCCACTGATTGCTGTTGTCCCAAGAACCGTGCAAAAACACCAAGTTTGGCCCCTGGCCGACTTCGTGCCAGAATATTTGTCCTAAAGAAAGTTTGATGCGAGAATTTCGTAGCTGTGAGTACATCCGGTTAAATATTCATTAATCAAAAGAACCTTCATCCAAGGTTGAGTGGTTGTTATAAAAATTGATTCAAAATTTGACTAAAATCTAGCTGCACTTCGTTTCAATTTACAATTGTCAGACCTTGAAAATAGTCCTGCAAATGCTTCTCGCTATCGTGGCTGAATTCGCCGCTCGGTAGGGATGTGGGTAAAAAAGCTTCTACTTGGCTGATTTCGAGGGTATCCTGAATTTGAATTGTTCCCTGGACTTCTGCTTCGACAACGATACAAATAGAGTGAAGTCGAGGATCGCGATCGGGATCTGAGTATACCCCCACCAAACGGCGGATTTTTACCAGCTCTAGCCCTGTTTCTTCAGCCAATTCCCGGCGGACTGTAGTCGTAATATTTTCGCCCCAATCAACCATACCTCCCGGCAGTGCCCAGCAACCGTTGTCACGCCGACGAATTAGGACAATTCGACCATCAGGTAATAGGGGGATAATGCCAGTACCAGTGACGGGATGTCGAAATATTAGTCCTAGCACGGTTTGTCCAATCTGCCACAATCGACGCATAAACTCACAAGCTTTGGGAAGAGGGTTCGGAAATTTTAAACTTTTCCAATCGTACCATCAGGGTCGATCGCCAACGTAGTTTGAGTAATGTCTCTAAATTTTTTTCCCATATTTTTTGGGGAATCCGTAGCAGCTCTCGCTCAAACTAGAGTATAATTTGATGCTATCGAAAATCTGCCAGAGGCATAAAATTACTCCCACCATCGGGCCAACAGAACTCAGGAGCTAAGTCACCCGGTTGTATTATCATTTGTCGTATTTGTCAAGAGTTTTTTGATTTTTTTTTTCAATTTTGCCTATAGCCTGCTATGATCTACAAGTCACGCTATCTGTTAAATGTATCTCCTGAATTCAGTTATAAAGAATAGCCTGAAAACCCCCTGGATGTTAATTCAGGGAGACAAAGGCAGTTCCATGATTCATCCTGCCTTGATTGACTATCAGGCCAAATCATGTTAACACCTTGTTTTGGCGTGGTAAAATTGCAATTGTCAGTACAAGACATTAAAACCTACCCTCCAACTGGGGGAAAGTTACGACCGAGGAGCTAGTTGCAATGCTAGGATAGCAGACCGCCAGTTTTTTTGGCGAAAAGATTGCGCCCGGAAACCTTAGCAATAGGGATATTCAGGCTGCAAAGTCTTAAGAATCCCCGTGTCTTTAGACCGGGGACTGTCAATGTTTATTAGTGAGGTCAGAATGGCTAAACGCCGTAATCTCAAGAAAGAGAAGGCACAACGAAATCAAGCATACGCCCGCAAGTTTCGCAAGCGCAGAAATCAAGATATGTTCTCTAACAAGAGAAGGCGATTTGACGGAGGCAACGGTGGTGGCATGGGCGCCATGACTGGTAGCGGCAGAGACAAAGATATGGCTGCCGCTGAAGATTAATCGTTGAGCCGATCGCGCGCAGCAGTCAGTGATTTCCTCACTTGTTCAAACCCGGTACCCCCGTAACTATTGCGAGCCGCTACCACTTGCTGAGGTGCGATCGCGCTGTAAATGTCGGTTTCAAAAGCTGGGTGCAATTCTTTCCACTCCTCAAGTGTCAAATCTTTGAGGAGTTTGCCCCCCAACAGACAAGTTTTGACAACTTTGCCCACGAGGTTATAAGCTTCCCGGAAGGGAATGCCTTTAGTGGCTAGATAGTCGGCTACATCTGTAGCGTTGGAAAAGTCTTCTGTAACGGCCGCGGCGAGGCGATCGCTGTTAAACGCGATGCCTTCCCGCAGCAAAATCGTCATTGCTTCCAAACAAGCTTGTACCGTTTTCACGGTGTCAAACAAAGCTTCTTTATCTTCTTGTAAGTCTTTGTTATAGGCTAAAGGGAGTCCCTTCATCACTACCAGCATCGCCTGCAAGTTACCGAAAACTCGCCCTGCCTTACCCCGCACCAATTCGGGCACGTCAGGATTTTTTTTCTGTGGCATAATGCTCGAACCGGTAGCGCAACTATCTTTGAGTGAAATAAATCCAAACTCGTGAGACGACCAGAGAATCATTTCTTCTGACAAGCGACTCAGGTGTACCATGATCAAGCTGGCGGCTGCGAGAAATTCGATGGCGAAATCTCGATCGCTAACTCCATCTAAGCTATTATCATAAATTCTGTCAAAATGCAATAGTTCGGCCGTATAGTGCCGGTCGATCGGGAAAGTAGTCCCCGCCAGCGCACTGCAACCCAGAGGCGAAATATTAACACGTTTGCTAACATCGCCGAGGCGTTCCCAGTCGCGATCGCTCATTTGAAAATAAGCTAACAGGTAATGAGCCAAGCTAATTGGTTGAGCGCGCTGCAAGTGCGTATAACCTGGAATTAAAGTTTCCACATTTTGCTCAGCAATATCTAGCAAAACCCCTTGGAATTCCCGCAACTGCTGGCGGATTTGGGCAATTTTGTCGCGCAAATACAAACGAGTATCAGTACCTGCTTGATCGTTGCGCGATCGAGCCGTGTGCAATTTTTTGCCTGCATCGCCGACTATTTCCGTCAGCCGCTTTTCCACTGCAAAATGAACGTCTTCTGAGTCAATACCCGGTACAAACAGTCCTTTTTGGTATTCCTGACGAATCTGTTCCAAACCATTGACTAATTGTTCACCTTCTGCATCTGAAATAATCCCGGTTTTGGCCAGCATTTTAGCGTGAGCTACCGAACCAGTCAAGTCGTACTCAATCAGTTCAATATCAAAGCCAATACTCGCATTGAATCGCACGATAGCTGGGTGCAGAGCCGATTCAAATCTTTGACTCCAAGTTGTTTGTTGTTTTGTCATTTTTGAATAAAGAAGGAAGAACGAAGAAGTCATATCAATTCCGGTTGTATCGGAATGATTTAACCGCGAAGGCGCGAAGGACGCGAAGGAAGAGAAGAGAGAGTTTAATAATTCCGGTGAAGAGAGGATTTGGTATCACCGCCCCCTAGCCCCCCCACCCCCCCCTGCCCCCCCCCAAGGGGGGAAAAGAAGGAATAAGGAAGAAGTCAGGTTTCGGGGTCTTCATTTTTTTGAAGTTGACTGACTTACTAACGGAATATTCCCTTAATGAACCAGCCCACAAATAGCCCTATACCAAAAGCAGCTATTTGACCACTAGAGACAAAATGGTTCCAAGACTTCTGAATATTAGTAAAAATCTCATAGCTTTGACCCAAAATCACAGTCGAACTTAAATGAGATTTCCAAACTAACAAATCCACAGGATCGTTCCAATTAATCCAGTTACTCAATCCAACCGTTGTTTCTGTCATCAAATTAACTATCATGGTGATTTTCTTCTGTAGCAGGTGTTACTCTCATTACCACCAGGGTCATATCGTCTCCATTTTGGTTGCCCATGCCGATAAACTGGTGAACTCGATCGAACAAATAGTTCAAAATTTGCTCAGACTCCTGATAATTTTGACAAGCCCATTGAAAAGCCTCCGTCAAATTGTCCTCATCAAAGCGCTCCCCTACTTGATTGGCAGCATCAGTAAAACCATCGGTGTAATAAATAATAGTATCTCCAGGCTGCAATTGTACCTGTGCCTCTTGGTAGCGCGAATCAGCATCCAAGCCAATTAGCATCCCTTCGAGAGTATCAAGCCTCTCAATAGAATTAGTGGCGGCTTGCCAAAGCAAAGGCGGGTGGTGAGCAGCATTACTGTAAGAAAGAGTCCGAGTTTTCGGGTCATACTCGGAATAAAACAGAGTCACGAAACGGTGGGAATTTTCCAAATCCGCGTGCATTACCCGGTTTAAATGTTGCAGAATTCTGGCAGGGGAGTGGCGGTTCAAAACCTCTGCGCGCAGCATACCCCGTGTCATCGTCATCAACAGACCAGCGGGTACTCCCTTACCCATGACATCACCGATGACAACACTCCAGCGACCCTTGTCCATTTTTGATTTGAGATTTTCGATCAAGGATGGGGTATGTTCTGACTCCTGTTCCTTGCCTATGGGGTCATAGTCGGCGGGAATAAAATCATAATAATCTCCGCCAACTCTGCTAGCTGTTTGACAGCGGGCGGCCACATCTAGACCGGGAATTTTGGGGCAACTACGAGGCAAGAGTCGCACTTGAATTTCTGCACCAATTTCCAACTCTCTGTCTAAACGCTCTTTCTCTGCCAATTTAACATTTAGCTCATCTTTGGCGATCGCAACTGCGGTTTGATCTGCCACCAACCGGACTAATTTCTGTCTCCCAGCCGTGAACAAATATTGGGATTCGCTGCTAAAAACGTACAGCCGTCCTCGTTCCAAATTATTCAGTAAAATTGGTGCACCAAACAAGTGAACATCCGGGCCTAAAAAGCGACTGACTTGAATATCTAGACTAGAAGTTTGCCCGGAGTTACCCGACATAAACTCTGCCCCGGTTCCCACACCTGTTGTCACTTGCTTAGTGGCAATTTCCAGTGCTTTTCGCATATCTTGACACTGCCGTCCTGATTGACAGTGCAACTGCTGAAACCTGACTTGACCATTGGGCTTGAACAGTACCAAAGCTCCGCCATCGGCATCGGTAACGCGAGTCGCTACCAAAGGAACCAACTCCAAAAATTGATTGAGATTATTAAAAGTCCGCAGGGCAAATCCCAGGGAACTTAACATATCTTGAACATTATGCTGGTATCGATGCAAGCGGGCCACCAGTTCTTTGAGCGCGAAGACTGGCGTCACGTCGATGGAATTGCGACCAGAAGGGCGGTCAGCAGGTTGAGGTGAGGGGCGAGGCAAAGGCACAGCAGTCATTTTAGATTTGTGATTTTCGATTTTAAATTAAAGAAGAATGATTCAGCATTTACACAGAAGCAGAACTGAAACCAGATTTTTTTGTCGATGATTTTCTAGATTATCTGTTTTGCATTTAACAATTTGTATCTTGGTGGTTAGTTGAAACACCAGCCACAAGAATTTAAATTCAAATTACCCTACAAATTCAATGCGCGACAACTTAATCTAGTCTTTTCCACAGCCTTTGTCGATCGAAAACCCTGTTCCTGTAGGTAATTCCTACGATTTTAGTTTTAGGTTGAGGATTTTGGATGTTTATGCTGCCTGTCCGCCTCAAAAAAATTGGGACGGTTACAGATACCTCATCAATCAAAAATCAGAAATCTAGAATCTAAAATCCAGCAGGGCTTCCACAAACTCGTAGCTAGAAAACGGGCGCAGGTCTTCGATGCTTTCCCCGACTCCAATAAACCGGATCGGCAGACCCAATTGCTGCACTACTGCTAGGGCAACACCACCTTTAGCAGATCCATCGAGTTTTGTCAAGACTACTCCACTTAATTTTGCAGCCTCTGCGAAAACTTCGGCCTGTCGCAAACCATTTTGACCTAGTGTGGCATCCAAAACCAGTAGAGATTCTACGGTAGCACCAGGAGCTTTTTTATCTACTATGCGACGGATTTTACTGAGTTCATCCATCAAGTTTTTTTTGTTTTGCAGACGACCTGCTGTGTCTACGATTAAGAGTTCTGTATCTCTGGCCTGGGCCGCGGCGATCGCATCAAACACCACAGCAGCCGGATCGGTGTTTTTTCCAGGATTGGCAATAATTTCGACTCCGCTACGAGCTCCCCAAACTTTCACTTGTTCGACGGCGGCGGCCCGGAAAGTGTCCGCAGCACCTATCAGAGTTTTGTATCCTGATTTTTGGGCAATGTGGGCAAGTTTACCGATGGTCGTAGTTTTTCCCGCGCCATTAACTCCGACAATCAACCAAATATTGAAGGTGTCTTTTTCGGGGGCAAAATTCAGACTGTAAGCGGGATTTCCGGCGGCAGTTTGGGCACAGGGTGCATCGAGGATGTCCCGCAGAATGGTTTTGAGGTAGGCTAGGGCCTGTTCTGGGGGTAGGACTTCTTGTGAGAGTTTGGCTTGGAGGCGACTGATTATAATGTCTGTGGCTGCGACTCCGACATCGGCTTGGAGCAATAAAGTCTCAATTTCCGCTACTGCGTCTTGATTGAGCGGGCCTTGACCGACGATCGCCTTAAGTCGATTAATTAAGCTACGACGGGTTCTTTCTAAACCTTTACGCAGTTTTTGCAGCCAAGTGATTTCTTCGACAGATACTTGATCTGGCCGCCGGCCTTGACTGGCGAGGATTTCTGAGGACCACAGGAAGCCTTCGTCAAAGGCAAAACCAGGAATTTCTTCGATAATTGCAGCTCTGGCTGCTGCTGCTGCAATTACCTCTGGTTCTTCGAGGGCGGTTTCTTTGAGCCGTTCGATCCGTTCCATGCGATCGGCCTGAGCTCTGGCCCAAAAGGGCAAGGCTTCTGCTGTTTCGGCCCTAACTTCTGTCGCCACGGGATTTGGTTCTGATGCGATCGATTCTGGATCGGGAACAGAAATGGCAGGTTCGGGAATTTCTCCCTGTTGGGTTGAAACTTCTAATTGTTGAGCTACTGGTTGAACAATGGCGATCGACTCGGCTGTCGGTGAAGCATCGGTTGCTTCGACAATGGCAGGTGCAGAAATTTCTGATGTTTCTGCCACCACTTGTGCTATGGGAGCCTCAAGTTCGATCGCATCAGTTGGTTCGACAGTTGCGGATTCAGCAATATCGGTTTCGGCTGCTGGAACCTCAGTTACTGGTGTCTGGGTAACTTCTGTTTCCGGTTTTTGCTGTTTTTGAATATTTTTATAAGCAGCTTTCGCCCAATTCAAATAATCCTCTGCTATGGCGGGGGAACTTGGATCTGCTGCATCTGTTTGAGGCTCAACGGGCGCGGATTCTGTTGGTGACTCTTCTTGGGGCTGTACGGGAATATTTTCTTGTTCAGAAGATCCACTTTCGCTGTACTGGCGACGAAACCAATTAAAAACCATAAAATTAAAATGGGGAATATAGTTAGTTGACTGTTGACTGTTGACTGTTCTTATTTGTTATTTGTTATTTGTCAGTTGATAGTTGTTGTTTGTTATTTGTTTACAACTATCAACTGACTAATGACCAATGACTACTGACTAATGACTACTGACTACTGACTAATGACTACTGACTAATGACTAATGACTAACTGGTTGTGCATTAATGCGATCGACAACTCGGCGCAATACTCCGTTGATAAACCGATGTCCGTCATCGCCACTGTACCGTTTTGCTAGTTGGACAGCTTCGTTGACACCGACTTGTTCGGGTAAGCCTAGAAATAGAATTTCCGCGATCGCAATTCTCATGATATCTCGATCGATCCTGGGCAAACGTTCGATTTGCCAGTCCACGAGGGCTTCTTTGAGCAACTCATCAATTTCTGGGCGGTTCGCACTTACTTTTGCCAAGATTTGCAAAGCATAATTGCGGACATCTTGCTGGTTAGCTAGCTGGATGATTTCGGGAAACTCCATGGCCGAACCGAGACGGTTAATCGCCGTTTGAGTAAGTTCCACAGCTTCCCGTACCATTGCTCTAGCACTTTCGACATCGGAGGCGCGGATTTCGCTCGATAGCAGCTTGTCGCTACCTCGTTGCACTTCTGAGGCTGCGGTTTCTAGAGATTCTTGAACTTCCGTAGTCAGGGTGCGGATGGCGGCGAGGACGACATCTTGGAGTTTCTTGGCTTCTAAGAGTTCTGGATTAGCTGGGAGTTGGCTAATGCCGAGGAGTGCGAGTTCGCGTGCGGTTTCGCGGGCTTTTTTCATATTTTTTAAATAGGAATTGGGAGTTTAGGAATTTAGGAATTCTTGAGATTGCTAGAGGTTAGTTCACAGTACAGACTTGGACTTTAGCAGAAAAACTTGTAAAAAAAAACCGCCCTCAGTCACGATTTCCGTCTGGGCCGGTTTTATGCAAGATTATTGATGTGTTGATTCACTCTTCTTCCACTGGAACAGGATGATATCTCGCATCGGGCATCAAGGGCTCAAATTTTGTCCCATTGGTGTTTTGGGCCGTTACTATAGCTGAGTTGCTGGGGTTGACTATGCCGCCGGAGATGATGACTTTAAACGCATCTTCGATCGACATTGACAGATTAACCACATCTGCTTCCGGGACAATAGCGTACCATCCAGTAGTGGGATTGGGAGTAGTGGGAATGAAAATGCCGATGGGACTTTCGCCTGAAAGATAAGGCGGAATATCATTATTCTCGATCGTACCGGTCACAAAAGCCAAAGTCCAGATTCCGCGCCGGGGATACTCTACCAAAACCACACGGCGAAATTTGTCATTGGACTTGAGGATAGTTCCCAGCAGTTGTTTGAGGGTTTTGTAAACCGAACCTGCTAGGGGAATTGCCTGTAATAGACGTTCGCCCAAGTCTAACAACCACTTCCCGAAGATATTACGGGCCATCAGACCAATAATCGTAATGCTCAGCAGGGGTACAGCCAACCCTACCAAGAGATTGAGCAAATTCACCAAAATCGGGTTGAGGCCGTCAAAAGGGTTAATTTGCTTGGGAATTTTGGTGAGAAAATTAATGACCCAACTGGCGACAGTGATTGTCAGCCAGATGGTGGTAGCTAAGGGTATCACTACCAAAAGACCTGCGATCAGGTCGTTTTTTAAGTCTTGTTTGATGCGTTGGAGCACGGGTGGTCAACTCTCCTCGTAACTGGCTGCAAATAACCTGAACAAACCTGAGACTAGAGAAACTGCACGAGCTTGCATGGAAGTCGCCATGTTTATTGTCTTCGATCCAACTAGACTGTGCTCTCTCCTGTCAGGAAGAGTTAGGGGTGGGTATGCTGTACTGAAATATGTAAAGAATGATTGCAAATTGGCGACTGTTTTTAATATACGTGACTTATTGTATATTTTAAGACTTTTTGGTTCTGACTTGAAAAAGAAGTCGATCGCCTTGACGCGGTGTGGGTAGGGTGGCTTGTTGACTATAAACTCAAGTCAGGAGTGGTTGAGTTTGCATTTTGCTAGTAATTTGAATTATGCGCGCAAGTTGCGATCGCGCAACCAAGCATTTGCCCAAATTGTATCCGCCTCTGACAGCGGTGGTATGACTTCCCAGTTGCGATAATCTATCTTGAGGTCGTAACTTGCGATGTCGTAAATTTGATTGAATAATTCCTGCAAGTTTATGATAGGTTCAGTATCGCCCGATCGCAATGGTAGAGGAAAAGCTGGCATCTGGTTCTGCACATTAAAAGCGTACAAATCTGCTTTGGGACGGCGATTTCCCCGACACACCAAAACGCTATAGTGACTTTCCACGTTATTGCCAACAATTGGCATTTTTTGACCGCGCCGCAATAAATCTATTTCTATTAAATGAGTACGGCTCGATAAAATTTCTTCTCGCTTTTCCTCGTACATTTGTCGCCCTTTGCCTGTTCGTTTATTAGTAGGCGATAGGATTTCAATAAGGGTGATTAATTCTTGGCTTCCCCTTTCTCTAATTTCTAAATAGCCTTCCCGAACCTGGTATGGCATGGGAATATTTACTGTTAACGGTTGTGTCGGTGGCTCTGCAACGGCTACGTTTGATGTTATTAATTCGGTCTTGGTTTTTGGTTGAATTACATTTACGTCAGGAATACCAATTGATAAATTATCGTCAGCGGTTTCATAGATTCTCACTTCCAGCGACACTAAATACTTAGGACGCAGTTGAGGAGATAAAAATCTAAAAATTTCACTAATCAGCAAGTGGTGTAGGGCTGGCCAGAGTTCGAGATGCTCTAAATACGGGTCCATACCGGGAAAGGGAGATGGCATTGATGTGACTCCTTGACTTAAGTCTATTTATAGTTTAGCAACTTTCCCGCAATCCGCGATCGCGCAACCAAGCATCTGCCCAAGCCGCATCCGTTTCAGACAATGGTGGTATTGGCTCCAGACAGTAATCTATTTCCATATCGTAGCCCGCAATATCGTATACTTGATTGAAAAGCATTTGCAGATCGACAATAGGTTCAGAGTCTTCGGGACGCAAAGGAACTGGGAAAGCAGGAATTGAATTTTGAATATTAAAAGGATACATATCACCGGAAGGAAGGCGATTTCCCCGACAAACCAAAATCCGATATTGACTCTCAATATTATTGCCAAAAAATGGCATTGGTTCGCCGTCTCGCAGCAAATCAATCTCAATTAAATGAGTGCGACTGCCCAGTATTCTTTCGCGTTTTTTCTCATATATTTGCCTGCCTTTTCCCGGTCGTTTATTAGTAGGCGAAAGTATTTCGATTGTTGTGACTACTTCTTTAGTTTCCACTTGTCTTATTTCTAAATAAGCTTCTTTGATAATTTCAGGCATAGGAAGTGTCACGTTCACTGGTTGTACTAGAGGTGACAAAACAGCTACATTTGTAGATGGGTTATTTGATGTCTGAGAACGCTGTACAATCACATCGGGAATACCGACAAGCACTGAATTTTCGCTGCTGGTTTCATACATTCGCAACTCTACGGCAACTCGATATTTAGGACGCAGTTGCGGAGATAAAAATCTGGCAATTTCACTAATAAACCAGTGATGCAATTCAGGCCATAGGTTAGGATGCTCTAAATACGGGTCCATACCGGGAAAGGGAGATGGCATTGATGTGACTCCTTGACTTAAGTCTATTTATAGATACTTCAGTTTAGCAAGATTTTTTGGCGCGAATGCTGTAAGAGATTAATCGATCGCACATTTTGCACTTATTGCCATAGTCCGTCGGGGGTTTAAACCCCCGCCTCAAAGCTAAAGTCGTCTGAAGACGACTGAAAAAGGCGATCGATTAATCTCTGTTTCATATCGTTTCCGGCTGCATCGGAATGATTTAACCGGACCTAGAACGCAGAGAACACAGAGGGAGATAAGAGAGATGAATAATTCCGATGTTACCGGATTTGATATCAATCCTCAGTCCGTCGGGGGTTTAAACCCCCGCCTCAAAGCTAAAGTCGTCTGAAGACGACTGAAAAGGCGATCGATTAATCTCTATTTCAATCTTTTTTTCAATCCTTTCTTTAGTCCACTTAAGTGGACTTTTGCTTTGAGGCAGGGATTTAAATCCCTGCCGGAATGTGACAACAAATACAAGATATCAGTTCGATCGCTATTAAACTTCGATCGGCAATTGCATCGGAATTGGCACGCTGTTTTCATCCAACACAGACACCGCATTTACGAACACAATTGTATGCGGGACTGTGGGCATTAAACGGCGCAGTGCGTTTAGGTAAGATTCCGCATCGCGGCGGCGGGCGAAGCGGGCGACTGTTAACCGCTGACAGTTGGGGAGGTGGCGAATTAGATGCCAAGGTTGAAGTCGATCGCGATATGTCGGTTCTTTTGGTATCATAGGAAAATCCTTCCCACTTTTGTGGGTGGTGAATGAAAGGCGATCGCTCTAGATTTCTCAGGTCCGAGGGCGATCGCTAATTTGATAATATTAATCTTATGATACGTTCGTATCGACTGTCAAGTGCAAGATGGGTCTAATTCGGTTGCGGGTTCGAGAACTAGCTGAAGAGAAGGGTTGGACGCTTAAAGAAGTTTCTGAGCGATCGGGCATTCCTTACAGTACCGTTAGAAGTTATGCCCATTCTCCCAAGCTGGCAACTGTGGATTATACGGCTTTGAACAAAATGGCTCGCGTGTTTGATATTGCGATCGAAGATTTGGTTGAGATTTTGGAAGAGTAGGCTGATTTTTAGCTGGGAATATGGGACGAATTAGGCTGCGAGTTCGAGAATTTGCTCAAGAAAAGGGTTGGAATCTAACAGAAGTCTCCAAAAGAACAGGTATTCCATATACCACGATAATTACCTATGCTAATTCTCCAGGTATGGCAACTGTAGACTATACGGCTTTGGACAAGATGGCTCGTGCGTTCGATATTGCGATCGAAGATTTGGTTGAGATTTTGGAACAATAAACTGATTTATCAGCGGGAAGATGGGTTTAATACGATTGCGGGTTCGAGAACTAGCTGAGGAGAAGGGTTGGACGCTGAAAGAAGTCTCTGACAGAACGGGAATTCCCTACAGCACGGTTAAAAAATACGCCCAAGCTCCCAAAATGGCAACGGTGGACTATACGGCTTTGCAGAAACTTGCTGAAGTCTTCGATGTGATGGTGGAAGACTTGGTTGAGGTTTTGGAACGGTAAACTGATTTGTGATTTGGTTTTTGCGTTTGTTGCAACAGTCCGTCGGGGGTTTAAACCCCCGCCTCATAGCTCAAGTCGTCTAAAGACGACTGAAAAGGCGATCGATTAATCTCTAATTTCAATCCTTTTTTCAATCCTTTCTTCAGTCCTCTTTGAGAGGACTTTCGCTATGAGGCAGGGGTTTAAACCCCTGCCGGAATCTGGCAGCAAATGCCAGATATCTGTTTTCATAAATATTTGCTAGAGATGCAGTTCAAAGCCCCCCCTTAGCAAGGGGGGGTTGGGGGGGGTTAGCTATGTCACGCTACTTCATGAAATTGGTATTAATGGGCGATCGAATACTTGATTTTTATGCAGACTTGACATATCATTAAATAATGGGAATCTGTGGCGTCATATAAAGTAAAGTCATATAAAGTAAAAAAGATTGCCCCCAGCGAAGACAGTGCAACTGCGAACCGGGCGACTAAGACAGCGCAACTACAAACTAAAACAAGGATTGTGTCAAAATAAGCTTAATCTCCACCCATCCACCTAAAACCCATGATTCCCACAGATACAATCCTCGACAACCGCTATCAAATAATCAAATACTTGGCGGGTGGTGGCTTTGGTGACACCTACCTAGCCAAAGATTTAGACTTACCCGGAAAACCCCACTGCGTCGTCAAACACCTGAAACCAAAAAAAAATAGTCCTGCTGTTTTGCAGCTAGCCCGACGCTTGTTCGATACCGAAGCACAAGTTTTGTACAATTTAGGCAATCAATGCCCGCAAATTCCGACTTTGTTTGCTCACATTGAAGAAACTGGCGAATTCTATCTAGTTCAGGAATTCATAGATGGACATGATTTAAGCAAAGAGATTGTTCTCGGCAAAAAGTTAAGCGAATCCTATGTTATTACCTTATTAAAAAACATCTTAGAAGTTTTAGCAGTTGCTCACGAACATCAGCCAAATGCCGTTATTCATCGAGATATTAAGCCACCGAATTTAATGCGCCGTCGCCAAGATAGTAAAATAGTCTTGATTGACTTTGGTGCAGTTAGGCAAATCAATCAATTAATTGTGAATGTTAATGGAAATGTCACAACAACAGTGGCTATAGGCACTCCCGGATATGCACCCAGCGAACAAGCTAAAGGAAAACCAAAATTGTGCAGCGATGTCTATGCTGTGGGGATGATTGGGATTCAAGCATTAACAGGAATTGGGCCGCAACTATTGCAGGAAGATCCGATGACTGGGGAAGTAATTTGGCGGCATTTAGTGCCAAGAATTGACGCTAGATTTGCGGATGTTTTAGAGAAAATGGTGCGCGACCATTTCAGTCAGCGTTATCAGAATGCTGGGGAAGCTTTGCAAGCACTTTTATCTTTATCGACGAATCCTTCCGGGAGCAAAGTTAAAACAATTCCTGTGATTCCACAGCACACTTGGTCGTTACCGACTAACACAACCAGGCGAGGTTTATTGCAATTAGCGGGTTTTGCTGGGGGAGGATTTGCATTAGCTGTGCTGAGTCAAAGTTTGTTGAACAACAAATCTTCTTCATCTTCACCAAATCTTCCACCTCCATCAGATAATGAGCCGCCATCTCCTGAATCATCGGCTCGAAAATCATCCCCAGAACCCATAGCAGAAAGTCCATCACCTCAAGCATCTCCAAAACCATCACCAGAAACTCCAGCCCCAAAAGCATCGTCAAATTCCCTAAAAACTTTTGATTTTGAAACAGTGACAGTCAACTCAACGGGGCAGATTGCTAACCGAAGTCAAGGACAAGTACAGGTTTTTACAGATAATCTCGGTGATGGCATCACTATAGATATGATAGCAATTCCAGGTGGCAGTTTCGTGATGGGTTCTCCCAGTACGGAAGCAGGGCGAGATAGCGATGAAGGGCCGCAGCGTACTGTTACTGTGGCCCCTTTTTTTATGGGTAAATATGAAGTCACTCAAGCACAGTATCAAGCAGTGATGGGAAACAACCCATCTCGTTTCAAAGGTGCGAAACGTCCTGTAGAACAAGTAAGTTGGGATGAGGCTGTGGAATTCTGCCGCAAACTTACTCAAAAAACAGGCAAGACTTATCGTTTACCATCGGAAGCGGAATGGGAATATTCTTGTCGCGCGGGAACGACAACACCTTTCTATTTTGGTGATACGATTACGCCAGATTTAGTTAATTATGACGGCAATTATCCCTACGGTGCTGCGCCGAAGGGACTTTATCGCGGACAAACAACGGATGTCGGGAGTTTTCCGCCGAATTCCTTTGGTTTATACGATATGCACGGGAATGTTTGGGAATGGTGCAGCGATAAGTGGCATGGTAATTATAGTGGCGCACCGACTGATGGAAGTTCCTGGGAAACTGGAACAGATAATAACCGGGTGCGGCGTGGCGGATCCTGGGACAGCGATGCGGTCAATTGCCGTAGTGCCTTTCGTAACGGGCTTTCGGCGGGCGATCGTAACTCATTCATCGGTTTTCGCGTAGCTCTGGCTTCTGCGTAGTCTCCGGTTGTTGGTTCTGTGCTGTAGTCTCCCGCGAGGACTCTTCTCTACTCTTTTGCTCTTTTTCCCTCTTTCCTCTTTACCCTTTTGCGCGCGTCAGCGCGCTTTAAAATTTTTTTGGGGAAAATGGGGGTTAATATTACGTTCAGGGGCTGTAGGGGCGGGTTTTACCAACCATCTATGGGGGAAACCAACAACATCATAAACCCGCCCTGGCCCGATCGCTCACATTCAAGCATTCGGTTCAATGCCTAATTCTCGCAATTGCGCCGCCAAAGCTTCAGCAATTTCTGCCGGAGTCTGAACTAATTGCCCTTCCTTCATAAAAAAGCGCAACTGACCATTTTGCACCCCTAAAAATAACTCTAACTGCTCACTCCATAGCCAACCTTGAGGATTAGTTTCTAACGTTTGATATTGACCACCAACTAAAAGAAAACCAGCTAACTCCAACCCATTCGGATCAAACCAAAAATACTCCGGTGTCCGAAAAATATTCTGATAAATTTTTTTCTTCAACCCCTTGTCAACTTCCGCCGTACTCGGAGAAAGAATTTCTACAATTACATTAGGATACTGACCATTTTCAGCCCAAACCACCCAACTTTTACGAGGTTTGCGTTCCGTTCCCAAAACAACAAAAAAATCAGGCCCGCGAAAATCCTGCGACTTAATTTGTTGGGGACTATAATAAATTGTCAAGTTCCCACTGGCATAGAAATCGTTGCGACTTCGCCACAGCCAAACCAGACAATCGATAAGTAGCTGCATTTGCAGCCGATGTAAATCACTTTCCAAAGGTGGTTCATCACTCCATAAATCAGCAGGTGGAACTACTATTACTTCTCGTAGTTCGTCTGTGTACTCTAAATCTTTAGCAAGAGACATAACAAACTTGCCTCCCGGCAAAAAACATTACTCTCAGTTTATCAAATTCCAGAATAGAACTTACATATGAGTGACCAGAAACCGGGTTTTTTCGATAAAACTTCGCTACAGTCAGCAAAACTGCAAAAAACCCGGTTTCTTTGTCGGAGTGCGTAAATCCCGATCGCACTCAATTCGATCGCCCATTCCAAAAATCGCCAAAATTTTCAATCCCTTTCTCGATTAGTAATCCACAATGTGGAATACTAGGTTACGTAACCTCTTCTAACTCAGCAACATATTCAGATTCATAGTTTTCGATTAAAACACCAATAACATCCATCATCGAAGCAAGAGGATGGCTTTCATTCTCGCCCACTTGATCGATTAGGCTATCTAGTAGTTCGACTAAACGCTCATATTCCTGTTCGGTGTGAGGAACAAAAACCATTTTAGCAATGGATGACCAACCAACAATTGTTTGATCGAGATTAAGACTTTGCATCATTCTTTCCACCTTTCTTCTTCTTTGGTATTGATAACAAGGAAATGCCCAAGAAGTGTCAACTTAAGCCTAAAAGCCTTGAGAAATCTCGTTTTTACACTAAGTCTAGATCCCCCTAAATCCCCCACCCCCCCCTACCCCCCCCAAGGGGGGAAAGAAGGGGAGTAGGGGTTGACTTTGAGGATATTTCTTGTCCCCCCCTTATTAAGGGGGGTTAGGGGGGATCTAGACTTTGATACAAACAAGAGATACTCAAGGTTCAATCTTAAATTGACAACAATGAATGGTCAAGGCCTAAGTCCTTACTTCATCTCATAACCAAACAAATTCGGATCGACTTCACCCAAATTCAAATCGGCCAAACCATACTCAGCCCAACGCCGCTCCACCATCGCCGCCACATCAGGATCGGACTCCAAAACTTCGCCCCATTCGTGCTCGGTTTCCGGCGGCATCTTCGTAGTCGCATCAATCCCCATTCTGCCTCCCAAACCGAGTTTTTCACTGGCAAAATCTAAGGTATCAAAAGGCGTATTTGGCAGAATAAATACATCTCGAACTGGGTCAACTTTAGAACTAATTGCCCACACTACTTGACGCGGGTCGCGAATGTTGATACTTTTATCGACAACAATCACAAACTTAGTGTAAGTAAACTGCGGCAATGCACTCCAAAATGCTAAAGCAGCTCTGCGCGCTTGGCCGGGATATGCTTTATCGATCGAGATAATTGCGGCTTTATAACTCAGCGCTTCCATCGGTAGGAAGAAATCGACAATTTCCGATACTTGCTGCCGCAATATAGGAGTATAAATGCGATTCAGGGCGATCGCCATCATAGCCTCTTCTTTCGGTGGCCGCCCGCTAAATGTAGTCAGATAAATCGGGTCTTTGCGGTGCGTCATGCAATTGAATCGCACCAGTGGCGAATCTTCGACACCGCCGTAATAACCCATGTGATCTCCAAAGGGCCCGTCGGGCAGAACTTCACCGGGGGTAATCGTTCCTTCTAACACGATTTCCGAGTCAGCAGGTACTTCCAAATCTACGGTTTTGCACTTGGCTAAACTCACGCCGGAACCGCCGTAAAGTCCGGCGAATAACCATTCGGATAAGTCTACAGGAATTGGGGTTGCTGCTGCGAGGATGATCAGTGGGTCAACTCCCAGGGCGATCGCAACTTCCAACTTTTTACCAGCTTGTGCAGCTTTCCGCAAGTGTCGCGCCCCTCCCCGCACCGATAACCAGTGGACAGTCATGGTATTTTTGGACTGCAACTGTAAGCGATAAACCCCCACATTTGGCGTGCCGGTTTCGCAATCTTTGGTAATTACCAAACCCAAAGTGATAATTTTGCCCGCGTCTCCCGGATAGGGGCGAATCATCGGGATTTTGTTCAAATCGAGCCCTTCTCCCTCAATTACCACTTGCTGACAAGCGGGGAAAAAATCACGGCCTGGTTTCGCTTTCACTACGTCAAACAGGACTTTGCCGAATTCTATGGCCTGGGAAATCTTTTTGGGCGGTTTTGGCTGTTGTAGCATTCCCAGTTTTTTGCCGAGCTCTTCTAGTTCGATCGGCTTTTCCATGTTCATCGCCCAGCAAACGCGCTGTTCCGTACCCAGCAGGTTAATCGCTACGGGGAATTCTGCGCCTTTGACGTTTTCAAACAGCAAGCCTGGGCCGCCTTTTTGCAGCATTTGGTTGGAAATTTCGGCAATTTCTAGGTCGGAATCGACTAAGGCGCTAATCCGGCGCAGTTGTCCCCGTTCTTCGAGTAGTTTGAGGAATCCTCGCAAGTCTCTTGCCATTTTTTTTAATAATTGTTAAGTTTCTTTTACTATTATGGGGCGATCGACTGCCACAAGTTACTCTTGAACCGCTCAAAGAATATCTATTTAACGAACCGCGAAGACGCGAAGGGCGCGAAGGAAGAGCAAGAAGAAGATAGGTAATGTCTTGTTGGGTTCGGGAGCAGGCTGTAATAATGGTTAAATGAAATGTCCAAGATGCGAATCTGACCAACTCCGTAAGAACGGCCGTCCCAACGGTCGCCAGCGATATCTTTGCAAGGCTTGCCGCAAACAATTCTTTGATCCGGTAGGGCCACAGTCTTTCAGTCGCCAATTCACCGAAAGTGAATTAAGCGCAGCTATCCCGCAGGAAATCACCTCTGTAAGCACTACAGATTCCGGCGGGATTGCGATTTTGCTGTTAGATGCTGAAAATCTGAAACTTAACGTTAATACAGAACAATTCTTAGCGAGTTTGTGCGTCTATCCTCTGCAAGTTAAAGTTGCTTTTGCTAACTGGAAAAATCCGAGTACGGGGAAGTTGGATGCTGAACTTTACGACCGCGGTTATGAGCTGATTCATGTTCCGGGCGGTGCTAATAGTGCTGATGGTAAAATGATTGCCTTTGGTGCTGCTCTTTTATATCGATATCGCGATGTGCGAGAAGTTTTTGTTTGTTCTTCGGATGGTTTGTTAAATCATCTTTGCAATCAGTTGCAAAATCAGGGATTGACTGTGTTTCGGGTGCGGCGAAAAAATGCTGTGTTGTCTGTAGAAAACTGTCATAATGGTGAGAGCAAGCACTATTCTTGTGAGAGGGAAGTAGAAATTCCTAGTTTTGAGGAATTGGCTCATCAAGTTGCAGAATTATTACAGGCTGAACATAAATCTATTGACGAGCGTATTGCTCGATTTTCGAGGGTGGCTCAGTTTTTTAAAGAGCGCCATACTATTGCTTTTAATTCTGTGAATTCTCATGCACTAACAGTTGCGGAGTCGGCACAACCGCAAGTTTCTCCGGTGTCGGAAGCGTCTTTGGCGACGGTTGTTGTCGAGCAAAATGTTGCCCAAAAACCGGATATAGAAATCGTTCCTGTTGTCAATTCCTCTACTATTGATTCTCTGGATGTTTTCCAAATTAAAATTTTAGAAATTATTGAATCTGCCAAAAATGAGTTGCACGAGAATACTGTTAGTCTGGTGAGAATTCAGAAAGATTTTTTGGATAAATATAAATCTAATGCCGATGTAATTGTGAAAGGTTTTTTGGGTAAAAATTCCAGCTTGCTAAAATATTTGCAGTCGAGATCTACAGTTTTTCAAGTGAAATCCAGCGGGCAAAAACATCAAGTGGCGATGGTTGGGCAAAAATCGGCTGCTTCCAAAGCTCAGGCCTATGCTACCTTGGAAACTTCTGTAGCCAAAATTATCAGAGGATTAACGGCTGAATCTCCGGGTAGTTATGTTCCGATTAACCAAGTTGCTACGGAATTTCATAAGTTATACCATCAACCACTGACTAAAAAACTGCAATCAATGAATTTGGGGAGTAAGGTGATTAATTTTTTGCAGTCATGCCAAATTTTCAAAGTTAAGAAAGATGGTAAGGATTATCAAGTGGCGATCGCACTTTCCTAAGTTGTTCCCATCTTTAATAGCAGATGTTGAGGTGTGGATGCCATAGGTGAACAGGGAATTAAAAAATGGATAAATACCATTGTGGGCAAGGGTTTAAGCGATTTACCAGCGATCGGAGTCAATCCCCAATTGCTTCAAGAATCCTAGGCGGCCGCCTATGGTATCAATTGTGAATTTTTTTTATTAACTCTGCCTACAGCTAATTGTCAAAAATTTAACCCAAATTTAACCAAAATTTAAAACAAGCTTATCCTTTCTCCAGGTCTGACTCGTATCTTTCGGTCTATCCTATGGAGGGGATTCCCCAAAGTCTGTTATTTAAGGAGGAGGAGTATGTTTTTTTTCACAGGACGTTGGCGACGTGCCTTTATAGTTACGCTAGCAGCAACCGCATTTTCGCTCTCGTTGATTAGTTCTGCTGTAGCAGCCGTCACACTAAACGGTTCGGGAGCTACTTTTCCCAAACCTCTTTACGATCGCTATTTCTCTCAGATGAGAAGCGCTAATCAAATTACTGTAAACTACGAAGGGACTGGCAGTGGTGCTGGCATCAAAGCATTAATCGCAGGTACTGTTGATTTCGCAGGCAGCGACGCGCTGATGAGTGCGGCGCAAATAGCAGAGGTAAAGCGTGGTGTTATTGCTGTTCCCACTGCTGGTGGCGCTGTGGCAGTTATTTACAACTTGCCTGGGGTAAACAATGTACGGTTGAATTCCGATGCGATGAAAGGTATCTTTGAAGGCAAAATTACCCGCTGGAATGATGCGAAAATAGCAGGTATTGCTGGACAAGCTAAAAACTTGCCAAATACTGCGATTCGAGTAGCTGTACGCGCAGATAGCAGCGGTACAACCTTTATTTTTGCTAACCACTTGCAGGCGATCGGCAGCACCATCAAAGGTGTCGCTCAACCGAGTTGGCCCGGAAGCCCTGTCAGCGGTCAAGGAAACGCTGGGGTAGCAGGTTTGGTCAGACAAACAGCAGGTGCAATTGGCTACGTTCAAGATACTTACGCTCGGCAAAACAAGCTCCAAACAGCATTCATTCAAAATAAAGCTGGTCGGTTTGTAGATGCTAACTTGGCAGAAGCAGAGAAGGCTTTTGTAGGGGAAACATTCCCAGCAGACTTCCGCTTAGTAGAAGGAAATCCTAACGACGGTTATCCGATTGTTGGCTTAACTTGGTTGTTAATCTACAAAGAGTATCCTGCTGCGAAAGCTGATGCTATTAAAAAGATGGTTAATTGGGTGATGACTACAGGCCAAGGTCTCAACAAACAACTAGAGTTTACTTCAATTCCTTCGGCTACAGCTCAAAAGGTAATTCAAACAGTCAATCAAAGTGTGGTTGCCAAAGGTTAATTAGGGCAATCTCAGAGAGTGATGAGTTAAATAACTACGACTCAAAACTCATAAAATTTCAGGGGTAAGGTGTGCTTCGGTGCACCTTACAAGACACCTACTATAATTACTCGTCCATCAAGCAAATATTTCACTGTTTACGCAGTAACTTAGGGTATGACCAATTTTGCCAAGCAACCAGAAAAATTTACTGACCAGCAGACAGCAAACAGCACAGAAGTAGACTTGACTGATACTAATGGTGAAGGTTTGTGGCTGGAGTCAGGATTTACTATATTTGTATGGGCTTTTGCCCTAGGGACAGCGGGTACGCTGTTCTGGATGAGTGCCATAATTTTTAAAGATGCTTGGCCAGCCATTAGCAAATTTGGCATCTCATTCCTCTGGAATCCTAAGTGGGATATTGGGGAGTTACAATTTGGAGCTTTGCCCTTTATTTACGGGACTGTGATTAGTTCTGCGATCGCCATTATTATCGCAATTCCTCTTGGACTTTCCGTGGCTATAGTTACCAGCGAAAACTTTTTGCCCGTTTGGGTGCGATCGCCCTTGGGATTCATGGTGGAATTAATCTCAGCCATTCCCAGCGTCATAGTTGGACTTTGGGGAATTTTTGTTCTCATTCCCTTTCTGCTACCTTTACAACAGTCGCTATTTAACAATTTCAGTTGGTTTCCTCTGTTCAGCAGCGAACCCTTGGGTCCAGGAATGTTGCCCGCTGGAATACTGTTATCAATCATGATTTTACCAACAGTAGCCGCCATTAGCCGCGATGTTTTGATGTCAGTTCCCGTAGACTTGCGAAGTGCTTCCATGTCCCTAGGTGCCACCCGCTGGGAAACAATATTTAAGCTGTTATTACCCGCAGCTAGTTCAGGAATTATCGGGGCAACCATCTTGGCCTTGGGACGCGCTTTAGGCGAAACAATGGCAGTCACCATGGTAATTGGCAACTCGATTCAAATCAACCAATCTATCCTAGCTCCTGGTTACTCAATCCCCGCTGTTTTAGCCAGCCAATTTCGGGAAGCTCAAGAACCTCTGCACGTCGGTTCTTTAATGTATTTAGCGCTAATTCTATTTGTCATCACCCTATTGGTGAACGCAGTCGCAGTATTGTTAGTTCAGCTAATCGGTGTCAAGGGAGCGAAAAATTAAACATGAATCAAGCACAAAAAACACCAACTATTCTGGATGCAGAAATTTACAATCCCCTGTCACTGGGTAGAAACTTTTTTAGCCGAGGAATGACTGTTATTGCCTTTGCTCTCACAGCCTTAGCTCTGCTACCTTTGTTCGCTATTTTATACAAAATCCTGGGGGAAGGATTAACACATTTAAGCTGGAAAGTTTTAGTTTCCCTGCCAGCACCAGTAGGAGTTGAAGACCAGCCCAACGGCTTTGCCAATGCGATTCTGGGCACGGCTTTAATGGTAGGAATCGCCACCTTATTTAGTGTCCCTATCGGGGTAATGACCGGAATATTTTTGTCAGAATTTGGCAGAGAAAACAAGGGGATAGCAAATGCCATCCGCTTTATCACCGTCATTCTCAGCAGCGTTCCTTCCATCGTTGTGGGAGTCTTTGCTTACGCTTTAATTGTCGTTACAACCAAAGTATTTTCAGGATTAGCTGGCGGTATCGCTTTGGGTATTATTATGCTTCCCGTTGTCGCCTTGACAACAGAACAAGCATTAAAATTAGTCCCTACTTCTTACCGACTCGCTTCAGGAGGTTTGGGAGCCGGACGTTTTCAAACTATCTTTCGGATTATCATTCCCTCGGCACTCCCGACGATTACCACAGGCGTTTTGCTCGCCGCTTCCCGCGCCGCCGGCGAAACCGCACCACTCATCGTTACTGCTTTATCCAGCCAGTTTTGGCCTCCTTTGATTGAGAAATTGGGAGAAATAACTCAGTCTCCCCTTGGTGCAGAAACCCTCTCGAAAATCCAAGAAATTCCGGGGACAATTCTGACTCCAACTCCTTCTATGTCAGTATTAATATACAGTTATGCCAGTTCTCCCTACAAGGAACAGAATGAATTGGCTTGGACAGCAGCTTCTGTGCTTTTAGGCATGGTTTTGATTGCTAGCGTCGCCTCTCGTGCGGTAACACGCAAACGCTTGCAAAATAGATAATTATCATCAATTATCCGCCTCCATTCAGGAACAGTCAGCCTACCATTAGCGAGATAATTATCTACATCTCAAAGTTTACTATTAACCCTACATAACTGAAAATAATGACACTTGAAAGTAACTTGACAACTGGAAAAAATACCCATAATTTTTCGGCAGATACCGCCCAGGAAATTGACCCCAATGCAATGCCAGCCTTACGGGTTCAGGACTTGAGTTTTTACTACGGAACTCACAAAGTTCTGGAAAATTTGTCGATGAATATTCCTCACCCACAAGTCACGGCTATTATTGGACCTTCTGGTTGTGGTAAATCTACTTTTCTCAAGGCTCTTAACCGGATCGGGGAATTGGAAGGAAAAGTAATCATCAAAGGAAGGGTTGAGTTTTTTGGACAGGATATTTACAGTCCCAAAGTGAATATTAATAGTCTGCGTCGCCAAATTGGGATGGTGTTTCAAAGACCAAATCCTTTTCCGCTCAGCATCTATGATAATATTGCTTATGGAGTGAGAATATTTGGTAAAAAAAGCAAAGCAGAATTAGATGAAATTGTAGAATCTGCACTGAAAAGCGCGGCGCTTTGGGATGAGGTCAAAGATAATTTGAAGAAATCGGCCCAGGGGATTTCTGGTGGACAACAGCAGCGACTTTGCATTGCTCGTGCTCTAGCTGTGAAACCAAAAATTTTGCTGATGGATGAACCTTGTTCGGCTCTAGACCCGATTTCTACGATGAAGATTGAGGAGCTATTTCAGACTCTGCGGCAACAGTTAACTGTGGTGATTGTGACTCACAATATGCAGCAGGCTGCTCGTGTTTCTGATTACACTGCATTTTTTAATACTGATGAAAGTCGCATCGGCCGCATGGTTGAATTTGGGCCGACAAGTCGGATTTTTACTTCTGCAAGCAATCCCAGTACCAGGGATTATATTCAAGGCCGTTTCGGTTAATATTGTTCGTAGTAGTTGGGCGGGGGCGGGTTTATGAGATTGTTGGTTTTAGGCAATTATTGTTGGTGAACCCGCCCCTACAGGAATCATGTCAACCGACCGGACATGATATTACTACAAACTATAAGGACTAAAGTCCTTACTACGAAAAATTTTTATATGTCCTCACCACTTCTGAAGCGAGAATTAGGTGTTTTTGGCGCTACTCTGATGGGCCTCGGCTCAATCGTCGGTACCGGAGTATTTGTGAGTATCGGGATTGCGGCGGAAATTGCTGGGCCGGGAGTGATTTTTGCTGTGATTATTGCTGGTTTAGTGGCTGTTTGCAATGGCCTCAATAGTGCTCAATTAGCGGCAAATCATCCTGTTAGTGGTGGTACTTACGAATATGGTTACAAATATCTGAATCCTTGGCTGGGTTTTACGGCTGGTTGGATGTTTCTGTTAGCGAAAACGGCTTCGGCGGCTACTGCTGCTTTGGGTTTTGCAGGGTATTTTTTGAATGCAGTTGGTGTAGCCGATCGCACTTATCTGATCCTAACAGCCTTAGTCGCCCTCGCCACCCTGACTCTGGTTGTATTGACCGGCATTAGGCGATCGAATATCGCCAATACTGCCATAGTCTCAGTTACACTCTTATCTCTGGCTGTGTTTATTGTTGCTGGTTTACCAGAGGTAAGCTGGGAAATGGCCACTGTACAGAATGATAGTTCGATCGCATCCATCCTCCACGCCACCGCCCTGATGTTTGTTGCCTATAGCGGTTACGCCCGCATCACCACCATGAGTGAGGAAGTGCGGGAACCGAAGCAAACCATTCCCAAAGCCATAATTTTCACTTTGGTGCTGACAATGCTCCTTTACATGGCGGTAGCAATAGTCTTTGTTGGCGTGGGTGGTCCCGATCAATTGTCCCTGCAAACAGCCACCACTGGTGTACCTTTGGAAGTCATCGCCCGCAGTTTCCGCATTCCGGGAGTTTCTCAACTGCTAGCTGTCGGGGCTATTACCGCCATGCTGGGAGTGCTGCTGAACTTAATTTTAGGGCTGTCGCGGGTGTTGCTGGCGATGGGGCGACGTCGGGATATGCCGAGAGTCTTGGCGCGGCTGAATCCTTCGCAGACAACTCCCTATGTGGCTGTGGTGGTCGTGGAAGTGGCGATCGCACTTTTAATCCTCATCGGCGATGTCCAAACCACTTGGTCATTTAGCGCTTTTAGCATTTTGATCTACTACGCTATCACCAACCTCGCCGCCCTGCAACTTTCTCCCACCCACAGACTTTACCCCCAATGGCTCCCTATAGTAGGTTTAGCTTCCTGTCTATTTCTGGCTTTCTGGGTCCAGAGGCAAATTTGGCTGATTGGGTTAGCGTTAATTATAGCTGGTTTGATCTGGCGCGCGATCGTCCGACTACTGGCGAAAAACTAGAATTATAGGGCATACTAGAACCTTTGGACGTTTATCCAAGCAACACAGGCGTGAGAATACACCTCTAGTCTGAACCTTGCAATCCTCTCTGAGCAAGCCTGCTCCTGGAGTCACCAATCGAGCGTGTCTTTAGACCTGAGAGTGTCAAGATAGATTTAGAAACCATCCTGCATTGTGGAGAGCTATGCCCGCTCATAACCCCTTGCTGGCGACTCAAGAATCTGCCGCATTCAGCGCCATCAGTCGCTATCTCGCTCAAACTCTAGTTTCCATTCAATCCAAGCACCCTGAATGGATAGCTGAAAAATACAGGAAAACCCAGTGGGCAAAACCTGATTTTCAGTCAATTTTGATTTTCAAATTTACCAAAAGTTTCAGATTAGCAAAAGATGTAGATTCCATTCTGCTAACTGCGAAAAAATACCTCCAAATCCTCTTGATTCCCGAATTCATTAATTCGGCTCAATTCACCAAATTAATAGCCAAAATTCAGCAACTTGCCGAAGCCCCCATAGCACCAGCTAAATCCAATAAATCAGCCTCATCTAAACCTCCAACTCCCTCATTGGGCGTGGGAATAGCCATCCTGCTGCTAGATGTCGAAAACTTGCAACTCAATCTCGAAACCGAAAAATTCCTAGAGGGAATTTGCCAGTATCCCATCCAAATTAAAGTTGCCTTTGCCAATTGGCGCAGCATGGGCAAAAAAGATGCTGAATTTCACCAACGCGGCTATCAATTGATTCATGTCCCCCCCGGCAAAGACAGTGCCGATTTAAAAATGGCTACCGTTGGAGCATCTATTTTCGTCCATTATCCCACAGCCAAGGAGATTTTTGTCTGTTCGTCCGATCGGGCATTGACCCACCTCAGCAATACCCTCCAAGCTCACGGATTAACAGTTTTTCAAGTCCGCAAACAAGTAGATAAAATCATAGTTTTAAATAGCAAAACAGGACAAACAGAAACCTACTCCCTTGTATCTGTAACCGAACCTGACCCCATCGAAAAATTAATTCTCAATCTAAAAACAATAATCAAAATAGAACAAGAACGCACATCAGCTCAGTGGGTAAAACTTTCCAGAATTTCAGTCTTATTTAAAGAAAATTACGGTTCACCCCTCAATCAAGTCGTGGCAACTCATCTGCTAGGCACTAAAACCAGGGATATATTTATTAAATATCCCACGGAATTTGTGGTTCACCAACCCTCAGAAAATTCTCAAGCATACGTAACTCTTTTTGATGTAAAACAGTCACCAAAACCACCAATAATTAACAAAGATAGTTCACCTAACAGCATGGCAGTATCGGCTAGTTTGGAAAGTATTAATTCTCTCGAAGACTTGGAAACAGCCATTGTCCAAATCGTGAAAGAACTCACCAAAAACTCTCCAGCTAATTCTGTATTTCTCTCAAATGTAGGTAGCGAATTCCACCGACAATACGGCAAACAAATTACCCAAATAATTAAGGAATTCAATCTCAGTAGAAAATTCCCTAAATTTTTGCAATCTTGCACTTCTCTCCAGATTCAAAAAGTAGATAAAGGCTGGCAAGTTTCTCTGAAATAGTTATTGGTTATTGGTTATTGGTTATTGGTTATTCCCAATTCCCCATTCCCAATTCCCCATTCCCAATTCCCCATTCCCAATTCCCCATTCCCCATTCCCCATTCCCAATTACCAATTCCCTATGCCCCATGCCCCATCCCTGAGCTTCGCTTCGCCCAATTTTCATAACTTGAGTTATCATACAAACACGATGTAAAGAAATGTAAAGGGATATGCAGAATAAAGTTGTGGTTGTTGTGGGTGCGACTGGTGGGATTGGTTCAGCGGTAGCCCACAAACTGGCAGATGCGGGTGCAATTCTCGTGCTTGCAGCCAGAGACAGCAGTCGTTTAGACCCCCTAGCCGCCCAATTCCCCACCACAAAGGTACTAACAGTACCTACAGATATTACTCAGTTGTCACAAGTCGAAACTCTAATGCAGAAAACTGTGGAGCATTTCGGACAAATTGATGTATTGATAAATGCGGCCGGTGCGGGTATTCTCAAGCAGTGGAACAAATTAGAACCCGCTGATTTAGATGCGATGCTTGATTTGAATTTGAAAGGCAGTTTTTACACATCTCAAGCAGCAGCTAATGTGATGAAAGACCGCAAATCCGGTCACATTTGTAATGTCATCGGCATTTTGGGCAAGCATTCGATGGCGATGGGAACAGCTTATTGTGCTTCCAAGTTTGGGGTAGTTGGTTTCAGTAAGTGCATGGCCGATGAATTGCGGCGCTATGGTATCAAGTTTACGCTATTCTATTTTGGTGGGGTGGATTCTCCCTTTTGGGATAGTGTGAGTTTGAAGGTAGATAGGTCAAAAATGTTGACTACAGAAACTGCTGCCAATGCCATTATGTTTGCTCTTTCTGCTGACCCACAAGCAGTCCCAATGGAAATTAACATTCAGCCTGAAAGTCATTTGTTTTTCTAGAATTTAAGCAGCATACCCATGGTAGATTTGAGATTGTAGATTTGAGATTGTTACGACAGATGAACCTGGGGTGATAAGTTGTAAATTTATCATATAATTGAAGGTAATATTTTGATTTACCCTTTTGACCCATAATCCCCTATCCCAAATCTACAATCTTCATGATTCAGTCTTCAGGCAGACACCAGCTCTCCTGTTTATAGGCTATTGTTAAGTCAATTAACCTTATTAAACATAAAAATGACTAAACAGCTTGTTAATTTCCCCATCGCCATTTTCAATTATTGATTATGGAGTTCGATCGCATTCAATTCTATACTGAAGATGCAGCAACATCGCGGGACTGGTTTGTCAGCAAATTAGGCTTTCAAACCACAGCAAGTTATGCCAATAGCCACACTCATAGTGAAGTGCTCGCAAGTGGCAATATCTGTTTTGTTTTATCTTCCCCCTTGACATCCTCTAGTCCTGTCGCTAGTTGGTTGAAATTACATCCTCCTGGTATTGCCGATGTGGGCTTCCGGGTCAAAAATATTGAGTTTGCAATAGCTAGAGCGATCGCTGAAGGCGCTAAACTACTGGAACCGATTCAAAAAGGTATAAATGCAGGAGGCAGTTTTAAGCGGGCAAAGATTGCGGGTTGGGGAGACTTAAGCCACACCTTGATTGAGGGAAGTGGTGATAATTCACTGTCACCGAATTCTGCGGAAATCCCACTGTTTACTAATATTGACCACGTAGTATTAAATGTGGCAACCGGGGATTTGTCTACTGCTGTTAATTGGTATCAAAGAGTTTTAGGTTTTCAGACTCAGCAAAATTTTGATATTCAGACTGACAAATCGGCTTTACGCAGCCGAGTTATGGTTCATGCTGAAGGTGGAGTGCAATTGCCTATTAATGAATCGGCATCACCTAATTCTCAAATTCAAGAGTTTTTGGATGCAAATCAGGGGCCGGGCATTCAACATATGGCTTTGCAAACCGATCGCATTGTGGACATTGTGGCTGATTTGCGATCGCGCGGTTTGCCTTTTCTGCCGGTTCCCTGGACTTATTATAAAGAATTACAACAACAGCAAAACTATGTACCGAAAGATTGGCAAGAAATTATAGGTGCTCAAGTTTTGGTAGATTGGCCGGAAGAGACGCCCGCAGCGATGCTGTTGCAAATTTTTACGCAGCCAATTTTTGCTGAACCTACATTCTTTTTTGAGATAATCGAACGTCGAGTTGCCTTAGTTAACGATGTCAAAGTGCAAGCGGGAGGTTTTGGGGCTGGAAATTTTCGGGCTTTGTTTGAGGCCATAGAACGGGAACAAATGAAGCGGGGAAGTTTGAGTTTTGAGTGAGGAGTTTCCTCCTGGTTGCTCCTATCCATAGCATTGTTGCGTCCAGGACCCCCCCAAGGTTGGTTTCATTTTTGGTAGGGGCCGTGCCCCCGTGCCGGCCCTCCTAGGGCTGCCCCTGTCCCTCGACCCCCCCCTGCCCCCCCCCAAGGGGGGAAATTTAGGAAGAATTCACCCCCAAGGGGGGAAATTTAGGAAGAATTCACCCCCAAGGGGGGAAATTTAGGAAGAATTCACCCCCAAGG
>NZ_JBGJZU010000063.1:0-36831 GCF_041354475.1 Microcoleus sp. | reverse complement strand
ATACGGTGGGGCACACCGAAATTCACGCTCGGGGACAGACCGATCTCTACTCGCTGGTGGTAGCATCAACGAGCAAATCGACTGGCTGATCCAAGAATCCCTGCGCCTTTAGGCCAGGGAGTGTCAAAGCTAAGGTTGACAAAAAATTCACGATCGCACTTAATATCGCGTTTTTTCTGCCTCTATCGGCACTATGGTCTCTTAAGGTGCTAGGGAATTGGTAGTCCGCATTACAACAATGCGGGATCGCAAAGTGTTAATTTTGAAAGATAACGAAAACTTTTATCCAAGGCTCTCTACCAGTTATGGCTCAAATTCTTGACCCACTACCCTCAGACGCCGACAGCAAAATTCTCTGCTGCTACGTCAACGCCACCAATCAAATTCAAATTGCTCGCATCACCAACATTCCTAACTGGTATTTTGAACGAGTGGTATTTCCCGGTCAGCGCTTAGTGTTTGAAGCAATGACAGCAGCAATGTTGGAAATTCACACTGGGATGATGGCGAGTGCAATTTTGTCTGATACGATCCCTTGCGATCGCTTGCAGATTAATGAAGGACCCTATTCTCCTATCAATGCTACCAGATCGAGACCGGAAAGTAAGATCGATCGCGCCTCAACTACAGCCCGCCCCAAATCTAAAGAAATCTTAGAGCCTTTAACAGTACCGGCGTTAACAGCCGTCGATTAAGGTAGTTCTCGGATTGGGGACTTTTCAGGGATCGGAAGTTAATAAATTTTCCATTTAACAAATAAACCTTGTACAAAATCTGCTTTTACTCGATCTGAAATTGGTAAGAGCAGTTTTTTGTGCAGACCTTTGCTCGATCGCCGATAATCTTTCTATAAAACCCGTTCTTACTTCAACCATGTCAGTACCACCGATGGAATCGCCATTATCCTCTACTCCCCTATTTGAACCAGCGGTATTCCGACTTTCTCCTTTAATTAGAATCACTCTTTTGAGTTTGTATGCAGCCTTAACAATTCCCTTACCTTTTTTGTCCGCAGCAACGGCAGCACCGGTGCCTGCTAATATTATTTGGGCGGGAATTGTAGTCGGGGCTGTGGGTTTGTATGGCGTACTTAGCGAAAGGGTAATTGTGAATGACGAGGAAATTCAAGTAACTTATCCCAACTGGTTTCCCAAAGTATTTCGCAGAGGTTGGTCTTTAGCTTGGACAGAGGTCAAAGCTCTTAAACCTCGATCGACTGGTCAAGGTGGTTTAGTTTATTATTTTTTGAGTCATTCGGGAGAGGGTTATTTATTACCCATGCGAGTGGCGGGATTTGCCAAATTAGTCCGTTTAGTTGAAGCAAAAACAGGCATTGATACTACAGATGTCCGCCCTTTGTCTCAGCCTTGGATGTATTTGATTTTGCTCTTATGTACCCTGCTGTTACTCTTAGTTGATGGGTGGACAATTGTCACGGCTCTCCTTTGACAGACTTGGCTTGTTTCCAAGCATCCCAAGCGTCAAAAATAGCATTTTCTTTTGGGTGAGACGGTGCTGACTTAACCCGATCGGTAACGGAGATACACAGCAGCTTGGGCTAGTTTTAACAATCGTCTTGCTTGTCAAGAGTGCTACTGGCTCAAGTGGTTGTTTGTTGGTGTCTAAAACGAATACAAAGTTAGACATGAAAGTCCTCTGATTGCTCAGGTTATGTTTTCCTCGCCAATGTTTTGATGGCTTGTTGGGTTAGAGACACTGACTTAACCAAATACATCTGTTTAATCTCTAACGACAGAGCTACAAGCTGGAAAGCACCCGTAGGTGTCATCACCCTCAAAACGTAGTATTCAAGATACTTAGGCTGGCTATTTGTCCAGTTTATGAACTAGCTGTCAAGTCTTGTCCACTGTTTGGTCAATAGCCTTAAAACCTTAATTGTTGACTGTTAGCTGTCGGCTGAAGGTCAACCCTCAACAGTTAACAGTTAACAGTTAGCGACTAGCAATCATTCCCGTCTGACGTGCGTAAGCAAAGAGTCCGCCGGCATCAATGACTGGGCCTACTTCTCCTAAAGGTTTGAGGTCATAGGTGCAATCTAGAGTGTGGTTGATAATTTTCTCTGCTGTAAAGTCGATGGTCACTTCTTGGCCAGTAGCAAACAAATCGCAGAGTCGATCGGCTGATTCGATCGGATATAATTCACCAGTAGCCGAACAATTGCGAAAGAAAATGCGGGCGTAGGACAAAGCTACCACAGCTTTCACCCCAGCAGCCCCAAGAGCGATGGGAGCGTGTTCTCGCGAAGAACCGCAGCCAAAATTTTCCCCACCAATGATAATCTGATAGCGGGTTTTCATTTCACCCGGTTCCATAAACTTACCATAGCGATCGGGCAACCCAATCATGGCGTAACTGCCAAGTTTATCGTACTCATCCGGCTTCGAGGGAACCAAAGTCAGGTATTCGGCTGGGATAATTTGATCTGTATCGATGTTGTCATCTACCACAAAAATTTGACCGCTAATTACTTTACCCATAGTTTATTTTCAGTTAGCCTCAAAGATGCTTTAGTCATGCTGGTCAAGTCAGATGTCTATTTTAACCTGGGAGTGTCAATGGTAATCTGTATGAATAAAAATTTAGCTCCGAAAGTTTGGTTAAAAATTAACAGATTGCTAAGCGTCAACATATCTTTATGGTGAATACAGTAGATGATATTGCCCGACAAGCCCGCGAGGGGTCTGTGGCAGCGATTATTCAAATCCTCAACGATCGACTTGCACAGATAGGCGTTAGAACTAGAGCCGTGTTTGCCGATGGGGTGCTCCAACTGCTGTGCGAGTCGGCCACAGCGGATTTGCTAGAACAGTCTAGCTTGGTCTCCCGCATCCGGGAAATTTTGGAGCAACTTTCGCCCCGAAATATTCGCCGAGTCAATATCAACAGCCGGATTGTCCGAGAACATCAACTGCTGTGGTTGGAAGAAATTCGCCGGGACCCGGAAAATCAACTCCTGTGGTGTCAAGAGATTAAACTGAGAAAAGTCCATTTTTGGCAGCGTTTCGCGATCGCCCAAACCGAGCGCCAAGGTCAGAAACCGGCTTTGCCCAAAATGGCCAAACAGCATCGATGGTCGATGCAGGAACCGCGACAATTTCAGCGCGGCATCATTGGTGGTATCGCCCTGAGCGTGTTGTTACTCGTCGCCGTTGCCGCTATCTACAAAGGTTTCCATTCTCCATCGCTCAACACTACAGCCACTACTACCCAAGCTACTGTTACTCCGATTCCCTCCAGGCCTACTCCCCCACAGAAAATTGCTCAGGAGACTGGAAACTCCGACTCTTTTGCACAAGCCGTGCGGTTGGCAGAACAAGCAGCCAGCGAAGGCAAAACCGCCCAATCACGACCGGATTGGTTAGTTGTGGCCGCTAAGTGGCAGCAAGCTTCGGATTTAATGGCCTCCGTACCATCGAAACATCCCCGTTACACAACGGCTACCAACCGGGTGGCACTTTATCGCCAAAATAGCGAAAAAGCCCAACAGGAATCACAAAATAGGTAAGGTGTACAGCCTCACTAAATCAGGTTTGAGCAGAGTTAATATCGAGCCTAGTAGGGCTTAACAACATTTTTTGACTAAAAATTTGTTGGTTTTTAGATAGTGCCATAATTATTTATGAGATATAATTAATTTGTGCGATCGAAATCACTCAGTGGATAGACTTGGATCACAAAATAAATTTGCTAGAATCACAGACTAAAATAGGCAACATCACAGGTTTTGGAGAGGGGTGTCACCAAGCAGTCACGACAAAAGCTGAATAATAATACCGGATAGCTTCTATCTTTGCAGCGATCGCAGGCTCAAACATCTTAAAATAAAGGCTTGGCTGCCATGACAAATTATCAGACAAGTCAAGACTGTGACCCGATCGACCGATCGCCCTCAGAGTCTTGTACGTTGCACTTACAGCAAATCACAGAACCAGTCTCAGTCCAAAAATTTCTGGATCGAATAATGCAGTACCAGGTCGATCCTGCTCAAATCGGGCGACAAATTTGCCAAATTATCGCGACAAGCTTTCATGAAGAAACGCTACTGCTGGAGATAGCTAATACTTTAGGAGCAGCTTGTCAAGCAGACTACTGTTTAGTTGCTGCTGTGAGTGACAATCGCATCGCCATTCCGAACGCAGGCTGGGGCATTTTCGGCGATCGAATCAATTCCACAGTGATTTCCGATGCAGCAGTTGTAACCCAAAGATCCGAAATTCCTGAAACAGAAATCTTAAACTCGCTATTAATTTCACTCCCAGAGCATCTGCTAGTAAATATACTGACACATGGTGAAATACTAGGGATTTCCGACCTTCAAGACGATCGATCGCCCAACAGGTCCCATTCCTTAGTCCCATCCCTTCCTTTCCGAGGGATTTTAGCATCGCCAACGCGATTTCGCGGCGCCGTTAATGGGATAATTATCATGGCTACTACCCAACCCCAGGAGTGGTCTGCGGCTTCGCGGCAGTGTCTAGAGTTAGCATCAGATGCGATCGCCACCGCCATCTCCCACATTCAAAAAAATCAAGAAATTGCCCATTTAAACCAAAAATTAGAGCAACAAGCTAAATACAAAAAGCTATTGAATAACGTTACCAAAGAAATCGCAAAAAATGCAGAAATAGATCTAACTTTGCAACAGGTGATAGCAAGTACCAGCCAAAGCCTAGAAGTAGATAGAGTTCAAATCCTGTCCTTAAAATATACAGCACCATTTTCACAAATAAGCTCTCTCAATCAACCTAGCCCAACAACAATTGCGTTAGTTTGTGAATACGAGCGAAAAAAAGTAGAAAAGCCACCGATCGCCCAAACAGAAACATCCCCAAAAAAATCAAAACCTCCCACCAAAAATCAATATAAAACCACCAATAATCAAGCCAAAATCAGCAACTCACTATCGAAAAATATTAGGGATTTTAGGATATCGGAATCTAGTTTGTGCCAGTCAGCATTCAATAGCGCCCCCCAATCCTTCGCCTTGGCTGATGCAGGGGAAATAATCAACCAGGAACCGCAAAACTCAGTAGAAATCTTGAAACTTCAGGACACTCGCGCCTTGGTGCTGGTTCCCTTGATTGGCGGCCGGACACAGGAAACTGTCTGGGGTTTCTTGCTATTGCAAAATTCCCAACCTCGCACTTGGCAAATTGCAGAATTAGAGGTTTTGGAATCCATCGCCTCTCAAGTCACCAGGGCGATACTTGAGTTTGAAAAACTCCAAGAACTGCAAACTCAGCTAGAATATAGAAGCACTCAATTGGCAAACAGTCTAGATGTCCAGGAAAAACTGCACGAACAATCTGCCAATCAATTAGAGCAAATACGCAAGTTAAGGCTGATCCAAGACGAGTTCCTGAGCGTAGTCAGTCACGAGTTACGCACTCCTTTGACGATCATGAAGCTAGCAATTATGATGCTAAAACAAGCAGACCAGTCCTTGCAGAGTCGGATTAAATATCTGGATATTCTAGAGCAGCAGTGTTCTAAAGAAACAGACTTGGTTAGCGATTTGCTAGCACTCAAACAGCTTGATCCTCAACAATTCCCCATGTTTCTAGTTTCGGTCTCTCTCAAGAGTCTAATTCAAGATTTGGCTGAAGATTTTGAGCAAAAGTGGGCCGATAAAGGATTAACTTTGGCTCAGGATTTCTCGAAACCATTACCTCGCTTGGAAACAGACAATGATAGTCTCCATCGCATCTTGTTGGAACTGTTGACCAATGCCGGCAAATACTCGGCTCGTGGAACTGAGGTGACTTTGGAGATATCTCAAGCAAGTGGCAGTATTGTCATCAAAATATCAAATTTGGGCCTTGGGATTTCTGCTGCTGATTTACCCCACATCTTTGAAAAATTCCGCCGTGGGACAGGTATTACTCAGCAAGCTATCCCTGGTACGGGTTTGGGTCTAGCTCTGGTAAAGTGTTTAGTACAGCACTTGAATGGTACTATTGAGGTCTCTAGTAGTCCGTCAGAGATTTTGGAAAACGATCCGTTGTGGCGTACATCTTTTACTCTGAATTTACCCCAATTTCCAGGGGGTAGATACTCCTGACCCAAAACATACCTCAACTTCCCTAAGCCTATTTGTTGACAGTTGACAGTTGACCCTTCGACTAACCAACGGCGAAGCTGAGCTCTTAACAGCGAGCGGGCATCGTTGTTGACGGTTGACTGCTCAACAGTGAACAGCTAACAGTCAACAGCGATGGAATCTCCCTTATTATGCTCATCAAAGCTGCACCTAAAACCCTACGTTGGCAACGTTCTCAATATTCACCGTTAGCACGACAAATAGATGTTTTTGCAGCAGCGGCCAAGTTTATATTTTGTCTGTGGTGGGATGGACTGCTGCAAAACAAATCTGCCCATACTAGAAGAATTCGCGCCCATTGGTTGGTCAATACTTTGTTGCATTTGGGTCCGACTTTTATCAAAATCGGACAGTCTCTTTCCACTAGGGCTGATTTGCTCCCCTTGGAGTACGTCAAGGAACTCGAACAATTACAAGACCGGGTGCCGGAGTTTAGTTCCGAAGAGGCGATCGCCCTGATAGAATCAGAGTTGGGCAAAGATATTTATGCTTTGTATCGCGATTTTGACCCTTGTCCCATTGCCGCCGCCAGTCTCGGACAGGTGCATAGAGCTAGACTGCACACCGGAGAAGATGTAGTTGTCAAAGTGCAGCGCCCCGGATTGGAAAAATTATTTGACTTGGATGTGAAAGCCGTTCGTCAAGTGATGAATTTATGCAATAAGTATTTTCCTGGGATTCGCAAGTACGACCTGGAATCTATTTATCATGAGTTTTTTAAGATTTTATATCAAGAAATTGACTATATACAAGAAGGCAAAAATGCCGATCGCTTTGGCAAGAATTTTCAAGGATATCCTCGGATTATTGTGCCAAAAGTCTATTGGCAATACACTACCAAAAAAGTGCTGACTGTACAATACGCCCCTGGTATTAAAGTGGATGACCGCCTTAGCTTAGAGGCGATAGGAGTAGATATTGTCAAGCTCAATCAACTGGGAATTTGCTGTTACTTGAAACAGTTGTTGATTGACGGTTTTTTTCAAGCAGACCCCCATCCCGGAAATTTAGCCGTCACAGAAGATGGTAGTTTAATTTTTTATGATTTTGGGATGATGGCAGAGGTTAAGTCTTTGGAAAAAAACCAGATGGTCAAGACTTTTTTTGCTGTGATGAGAAAGGATACTGACGAGGTACTCGATACTTTAATGACCATCGGCTTAGTGGAGCCGATGCCGGATCTGATGCCGGTGCGCCGACTGATTACTTTTCTGTTGGATAAGTTTATTGATAAGCCGATCGACTTTCAAGCCTTTAACGAGATTAAAAACGAATTGTACATCATGTTCGAGCAGCAACCGTTTCGTATGCCTGCACAAATGATGTTTATTCTCAAGTCAGTGACTACCCTCGATGGCATTGCCAGAACCCTCGACCCCAACTACAATTTTCTAGCATCTGCTCAGCCTTTTGTCAAGAGTATTGCGATTAGTAAAGGTAGAGGTAATACGGTGGGAGAACTGGCGAGACAAGCGCGAGATTTGATCAGATATAAATTGCAGCAGCCGAGCAAATCAGAAGTTTTGTTCAAACGTTTAGAGCAGCGGATTCTGGATGGAGAATTGCAAATTAAAGTGCGAAATATAGAAAACGAGCGCGCCCTGAAACGCATTTATTTAGCCTTGAAAACTCTGATCTATGCGTGTGTGACAGGTTTTGTGCTGGTAGCGGGGACAGTGTTGCTCAAGGGTGGATATGCCAGGGAGGCGATCGCCGCTTTTGTGGTGTCAGGATTCGGTAGTTTGTTTTTGATACGTTCTTTTGTGGATTTGTTGCTGAAAGAAAAACTAGATCGCCTAGCGGAAAAATAAATCTTAAACCTAGGGATATTAAGGCAAAAAAGTCTTAAGAATCTCCGTATCTTTAGACCAGAGACTGTCAATGCTGTAATAATTGGTTAAAGCACAGTTTCCTTCAAAAATGCTGACACCTGCCACAGCCCTGACGCCAGTCGAACTAACATCCGCGATCGTCCGCAATCCCCTGATGGTTGCACCCGATACCACAGTGATGGAAGCGATCGCCCAGATGAGTGGCGTCCGTACCATTTGCTCAACCTCCAAAACCGCAGATAGCCAACTTGACCAGCTCCATTTAGAGGCGCGATCGAGCTGCGTCTTAATTGTCCAAGATCATCAGTTGCTGGGAATTCTCACAGAACGAGATATTGTGCGCCTCAGTACCCAAAAACGTTCCTTAGATAGCATTCCGATCCGTGAGGCAATGACATCTCAGGTGGTCACTATCCGCGCATCTGCCTTCACGGATTTGTTTTTTGCGCTGAATCTGCTTCAGCAATATCAGATCCGCCACTTACCAGTGGTCGATGACCAAAATCGACTGGTGGGAATTTTGACCCACGAGAGTTTGCGACAAACATCGCGCCCCGTAGATTTGTTACGATTGCGCCTGGTAATAGAAGTGATGACCTCTGAAGTGATTTGCGCCAATCCTGATGTTTCAATGATGAACATCGCCCAATTGATGGCCCAAAATCGAGTCAGTTCGGTGATGATTGTCGAAGAACAGATAGGAAGCGATCGCCAAAAACAGCAAATTCCCATCGGGATTGTGACTGAGCGCGACATCGTACAATTTCAGGCTTTAAACCTAAACTTAGAAATCTGTCTGGCAAAATCTGTGATGAGCACCCCGATTTTTGCGGTGAGTTCAGAGGATTCTCTGTGGACTGTGCAGCAGATGATGGAACAACGGTTAGTCCGCAGATTGGCGGTTACTGGCAAAGAAGGTGAATTGTTGGGAATTGTAACTCAGACGAGTATTTTGCAGGCGCTCAACCCGATAGAAGTATTTAAATTAGCAGAAATTTTAGAAAAAAAGGTGTTACGACTAGAAGCAGAAAAAGTAGCACTGCTGGAAAATCGGAATATTGAACTAGAACAGCAAGTATCGGAGCGCACCGCTACCCTGAAGGCAGAATCAGAGCAAAAACAACTGATCGCTACCATCGCTTCCCAGATTCGAGCTTCCCTAGATTTACCAGAAATCCTCAATACCACAGTCACAGAAGTGCGATCGCTCTTAAATTGCGATCGGGCTGACATCTGGCAGTTTCAAGCAGATGCCAGCGTGATTGTCCTAGTAGAATCCGTCGCACATAAGCAAACAGCAAATCAAAGCAAATATGTTCAGGACAATTGTGTTGATTGGCGGGGAAAATGGCGCAGCGGAATGATTCGAGTAGTAGACGATATCTACACTGTCCCAATCACCGATTGCCACCGTCAACTATTAGAAGATTTGGAAATTAGAGCCAAAATTTTAGTACCCATTTTCCAAGCAGAAACCCTCTGGGGCTTGCTTTGCGTCTCCGAAAGCCGGGCCCCCCGCCACTGGCAAACAACAGAAATTACTCTCGTGCAACAGTTGGCTACACAACTAGAAATTGCCATTCAACAGGGAACGGCTTACCAACAGGTACAAAGCGAGTTGGCAGAAAGACGACGGGTGGAGGCCCATTTGCGAGAAAGCGAAAAACGTTTTGCGACTTTGGCTCAATCTGCTCCCGTGGGGATTTTCCGCACGGATACTAGCGGTAATTGCTTGTTTGTCAACGATCGCTGGTGTGAAATTGCTGGACTTACACCCGATGAAGCATTGGGTACGGGTTGGATTCAAGGCTTGTATCCAGAGGATCGGGACAGGATTAGCGCCGAGTGGTATCAATCCGCCCAAGAACATCGCCCTTTTAAGTTAGAGTACCGCTTTGGGCGATCGGATGGGACTTTCAGTTGGGTGTTTGGGCAAGCATCGGCAGAAAGGGACGAAGACGGGCAGATTGTGGGTTATATCGGCACAATTACTGATATTAGCGATCGCAAACGGGCGGAAGAAGCACTGTCCCAACTCAATCAAGAATTAGAACAAAGGGTACAACAACGGACGCTAGAGGTACACCGCAGTGAATCTCGCCTACAGGAAGCTCAACACATTGCTCGTCTTGGCCATTGGGAAATTGATTTAGCCGAGTCTAAGATTACTGGTTCTCCTGAGATTTTCGAGATTTTGGGATTGGAGCTCGATCGTCAGGAACTGAGTTTTGAGCAACTCAGACAGCATTTCCATCCCTCGGACTGGACCTATCATCGTAAAACCATCAAAGGAGTTATGCAACTAGGTGGTAAACACTACGAACTAGACCAGCAAATTATCCGAGCTGATGGCTCCCTAGGTTGGATTTTTGCTAAGGGACAAACGGTTTACAATGCTGAGGGTCAGCTTGTCCGATTGTTTGGCATTGTGATGGATATTAGCGATCGCAAATTAGCTGAGGAACAGTTGCGCCAACAGAAGGAAACACTTCAAACTATTTTCGATCGCATTCCCTTAATGATTGGTTTGTTTTCAGTCACTGGGGAAACTGTGATGATTAACCCGGAAATGGAGCGGGTACTTGGTTGGAACCAGGAAGAATACAACGAACTTGATGTTCTAGCATCCTGCTATCCGAATTTTGATGATTATCGCAAGGTACTCGCTCACATGATTCGGGCTGATTCTAGTTGGCAAGATTTTGAAACTCAAGTGCGCGACGGCCGAAAGTTGATTACTAGCTGGTCTCAAATTCGTTTATCTAACGGTTCTAGCATTGGTTTGGGACAGGATATTACCGATCGCTTCTTAGCCGAAGAAGCTTTGCGCGAATCCAAGCAATTTTTGCAAACAGTGATCAATACTTTTCCCCTGGGAGTATTTTGGAAGAATCGAGAATTTGTTTTTTTAGGTTGCAATCTATATTTTGCCCAGGTGGGCAGTTTAGCATCTCCAGAGGAAATTTTAGGCAAGACTGATGAGGATTTTGACTGGGGACTAAGGGAAGCAGTTTTTTGCCGCACTGATGATGCAGAAGTCATGGCATCAGGTATAGCTAAACTGGGAATGATCAAGAAAATGCTTCAGGCTGACGGTTCGACAATTTGGCTGGAAATTAATAAGATTCCTCTGCGAAACATCAAAGGCGAAATAGTCGGATTATTTGGTAGTTTTCAGGATATTACCCATCGCAAATTAGCCGAAATTCGCTTGCAACAACAAGCAGAACAGGAACGTATCCTCACCTTCATCACTCAGCGGATACGGGCTTCTCTGAATCTCAAAGAGATTCTGAATACAGCAGTGGCAGAAGTGCGCCAGATTCTGAAGGTAGACAGAGTGTTGATCTATCGTGTCTATCCCAGTGGTACGGGGGCTGCGATTGCGGAATCCGTTGCACCGCATTGTGTGAAACTTCTGAATATAAATTTCCCCGAAGAAATTTTCCCCCCGGAGAACTATCAGCGATACTTAGATGGCAGAATTTTTGCTTTGAGCGATCGGGAAACCGGGTCTGTTTTGCCTTGTTTGGTAGATTTTTTAAGGGAAATCAAAGTCAGGGCAAAACTGGTATTACCCATTGTGGATAAACAGGAACTTTGGGGATTATTAATCGCTCATCAGTGCGAGGTGTCTCGTGACTGGCAAAACTGGGAAATTGATTTGATGAAACAACTTTCTAACCAATTATCCATCGCTATTCAACAATCTAATTTGTATCAACAATTGCAAGTAGAGCTAAAGGAAAGAAAAGCCAAAGATTTGGTGATTCACAGACAAGTGGAAACGGAATCTTTGCTGAGGGAAATCACCCAACGTATCCGTGACTCCCTGGATTTACAAACTATTTTTGCCAGGGCTACGGAGGATATTCGTCATTTAATTGATGCCGATCGAGTGGGCATTTTTCAATTTGCTTACAATTCTAACTCTAATGAGGGTGAGTTTGTGGCTGAATCTGTGGTAGCAGGATTTGATTCTGTGATGGCGACTAAAATTCACGATCATTGCTTCGGCGAACAGTACGCTGTTTACTATCACCAGGGTAGAATTCAGAAAGTCAGTGACATCTATGATTCTGGACTGACAGAATGTCACATCAATATTTTGGCACAATTTCAGGTGCGGGCGTATCTGGCAGTGCCATTATTAGATGGATCGAATTTGTGGGGATTGTTGTGCATCCATCAATGTTCTAGACCCCGCTATTGGAGAGAGTCGGAGATTAATTTAGTTAAGCAAATTGCCAACCAATTGGCGATCGGCATTCAGCAGGCAAATCTTTTTGACCAGTTGCAAACGGAGTTACAGGAACGGCAACAAGCAGAAACAAAACTTACTGAAATTAATCAAGAGTTGGCTATTTCTAACCAAGAACTTGCCCGCGCTACTCGTCTCAAGGATGAATTTCTGGCGAACATGAGCCATGAATTGCGAACTCCCCTAAACGCTATTTTGGGGATGACAGAGGCTTTGCAGGATGAGATTTTTGGTGCGATTAACGAGAGACAAATACGAGCTTTGCAAACGGTTGAGCATAGTGGGAATCATCTGTTGTCTTTAATCAATGATATTCTCGATCTTGCCAAAATAGAATCGGGACAGGTAGAATTAAATTGTAGTCCCACAGCCGTGGAGAGTTTGTGTCAGTCTAGTTTGACTTTGGTGAAACAGCAAGCTTTACAAAAAAGGATTCAACTTCAGGTAAAAATTCCCGCGAACCTCCCAGAAATAGTGCTGGATGAACGTCGGATTCGACAAGTTTTAATTAATTTGCTCAATAATGCGATTAAGTTTACTCCTGAAGGTGGCAGTGTGATTTTGGAGGTGACAATCCAACCAAGCGAAATATTACCAACAAAGGCAAATTCTCCAACTACAGCAAGTTCTATTCGGTTTGGGGTGAGGGATACTGGTATCGGTATCACAGCGGAAAATATTCAGAAGTTGTTTCAGCCTTTTGTGCAAATCGATAGTGCATTAAATCGTCAGTATATGGGTACTGGTTTGGGCTTGTCTCTGGTGAAACGGATGGTATCTATGCACGGGGGAAAAGTTTCGGTGACGAGTGAGGTTGGTGTGGGTAGTTGTTTTAGTTTCGATTTACCCGCAGGCAATTTGACGATGCAGGTTTCTGAGCCGGTGGATTCAAAAAGGCCTAATTTGGAAGATAGTTTGAGGAAAAAGGTTGCAGTAACAACTTCGCCTTTGCTATTGTTGGTGGATGATAATCCAGCGAATGTTAATACAATTTCTGGCTATTTAAAAGCTAAGGGATATCAGATGTTGGTGGCGAAAAATGTTGCCGAGGCGATCGCTCTCACTAAATCATCGATTCCTGACTTAATTATGATCGATATTCAGATGTCGGGAATGAATGCTGTGGATGCGATTGGGCAAATCCGCAGCGATCGCCAATTTGCGAATATTCCGACGATCGCCTTGACTACATTGGCGATGGCGGGGGATGGGGAACGATGTCTAGAAGCTGGGGCGAATCACTATCTGACTAAGCCTGTAAAATTAAAGCAATTAGTTAGCACTATTCAGGATTTATTAGCATCATCGCCCCTCGAAAGTAGTTAATTAAGGAGGAAGGAGGAAGGAAGAAGGAGGAAGGAAGAAGGAAGAAGGAAGAAGGAGGAAGGAAGAAGAACCCCCCCCTACCCCCCCCAAGGGGGGAAATTTAGGAAGAGTTCACCCTCCCCAAGGGGGGAAATTTAGGAAGAGTTCACCCTTCCCTTCCCTACCCCCCCCTACCCCCCCCCAAGGGGGGAAATTTAGGAAGGGGGGAAATTTAGGAAGAGCTCACCCTTCCCTACCCCCCCCTACCCCCCCCAAGGGGGGAAATTTAGGAAGGGGGGAAATTTAGGAAGGGGGGAAATTTAGGAAGGGGGGAAATTTAGGAAGACTGTGTTTGGCAAATATATTCGTAGGGGCGAAGCATGACCGCAGACAATTTATTAGTGATAACCAGAGATTTACAGCGGTCATGCTTCGCCTATGCAAAGTCGGGATGTTCCCAAAAATTTACCCAATTTAAAATTGAAAAAATATCAAAGTTCAAATCTAAAATACCCAATCTAAAATCAATATGACATCTAGCACCGCCCTGACACAAACTGAATTAAAATCTGCCATCATCCGCAATCCACTGACAGTTTCACCCGATACGACGGTGATGGAGGCGATCGCCCAAATGAGCGGGGTTCGTACCCTTTGTTCGGCTTCCCAAAGCGCGGATATCCAAGGACATGAATTGTCTATGGAAGTGCGATCGAGTTGCGTTTTGGTTGTGGAAGGTCGGCAGTTGTTGGGAATTGTCACAGAACGGGATATTGTTCGACTCACTGCGAAAAATTGCTGTTTAGAACGTATGAATATTACCACAGTGATGGCATCTGAGGTGGTGACTATGCGCGAATCTGTGTTCACAGATTTGTTTGTGGCGGTAAATCTGGTTCAGCAACATCATATTCGCCATTTGCCGATTCTAGACGACGAAAATCAATTGGTGGGACTTGTGACTCACGAGAGTTTGCGGAAAGCGTCGCGCCCCATTGACTTGTTGCGAATACGGCTGGTTTCTGAAGTGATGGCGACGGAAATAATTTGTGCTAGCGCGGATGTTTCTATGCTCACTATCGCTCAATTGATGGCCCAAAATCGAGTTAGTTCCGTCATGATTGTGGAAGCACAACACACAGGAGGCGATCGCCCACAACAGCAAATCCCGATTGGCATTGTCACTGAGCGCGATCTCGTCCAATTTCAAGCCTTAAATTTAAACCTGGAAACTTGTCAAGCCCACTCGGTGATGAGTACGCCGATTTTTACGGTGAAACCTAATGATTCTCTGTGGGATGTGCAGCAGATTATGGAACAGCGGTTAGTCCGTAGATTGGCGGTGACAGGGGTGTTTGGTGAACTTTTGGGTATTGTCACTCAGACAAGTATTTTGCAAGTTTTGAATCCCTTGGAACTTTATAAATTAGCTGAGGTTTTAGATAATAAGGTATCGAAATTGGAGGCGGACAAAATAGCATTGTTGGAGAATCGCACCGTCGAATTAGAGCGCCAAGTAGAGGAGCGAACTGCCGCACTCGCCACAACGGTGAGGCGGGAAAAACTGATGGTCACGATCGCTTCGCAGATTCGATCTTCTTTAGATTTGCCGGAGATTTTGGATACTGCGGTGAAGGCGGTACGAGAGTTTTTGCAGTGCGATCGACTGTTAATCTATCGGTTTGAACCGGATTGGACTGGTGTGGTGGTGGCAGAGTCGGTGGAGGCTATTTGGCGCACTTCTATTAACGATCGCATAAATGATTCTTGTTTTCAAGAAAGGGCTGAAATTATTTATCAAAGTGGAAAAACCATTTTTGTTGATAATATTTATACGGCTGGTTATACACCATGTCATGTGCAGTTGTTAGAGCAATATCAGGTAAAATCTAATCTTGTAGTACCTATTTTGGTGTCGGAAAAGTTGTGGGGATTGTTAATCGGGCATCACTGCGAAAGCTATCGTGCTTGGTATCCTAACGATCTGAGTTTGTTGGAGGAGATAGCTGTGCAATTAGCGATCGCCATTCAGCAAGCAGAACTACACACTCAGCTTCAAGAAGAACTAGCAGAAAGACGACAGACGGAATTGCTGTTACGCAAGAGTCAAGAAAATTACCGTTTGATTACTGAAACTATTGAGGATGTATTTTGGTTAGCAGATCCGCAACTTGGGAGAGCAATTTATATTAGTTCGGGTTATGAAAAAATCTGGGGGCGTGCTGCTGAACCGCTTTATCAAAACTTTCTGGGGTGGCTAGAAGCTCTCCACCCTGACGATCGCGAATATGTCAGCAGGGAGTTTATGCAATTATTATCCACAGACCATTATGAGGTGGACTACCGGATTGTGCGGCCTGATGGTTCTGTGCGCTGGATTCGCGATCGGGGCTTTACGATTAAGGATGATTCGGGAACGGTGGTGCAGATTTCTGGGGTAGCAGAGGATATTAGCGATCGCAAAGCTAATGAGACGTTTTTGCGACAGTATGAGGGGATTGTTTCTGCGACACCCGATCGCATTGCTTTAGTCGATCGTAATTATATTTATCGCCTGGTTAACCGGACTTATTTAGAGCGTAGTGGCAAGTCTTGGGAACAAATAGTCGGACATTCGGTGGCTGATTTGCACGGAGAAACCATGTTCCAAACGATTATGAAGCCCTATCTCGATCGATGTCTTGGGGGAGAAAGTCAACAATATGAAGCCTGGGTTTATGAGTTTAATGGCACCGAACCTCGCTTTATCAGTGTCAGCTACGGGCCCTATTTATCGGCAGACGGCACGATTTCTGGCGTGACAGTCAACGCCCGCGATTTGACCGAACTCAAACTGGCTGAAGAATCTTTGCGGGAGAAAGAGCAGTTTTTACGCAGCATTTATGAAGGCATAGAACAGGCAGTTTTTACTGTGGATGTTTTGCCGGATGGAGAATTTTATTTTCTCGAATTCAACCCTGCCTGCGAGCGTTTAACTCAGACATTAACTGCTGATGTGCGAGGCAAAAAGCCCTTGCCAGAAATCCGAGAACGCTATGCCGATTGCGTTCAGGCGGGATTTCCTATTTGCTATGAAGAACGTCTGACTTTTAAGGGGAAAATTACTTGGTGGATTACGACGTTGACTCCAATTCGAGATAATGGCGATCGCATTTATCGGATTGTGGGTACGAGTATGAATATTACCGAGCGCAAGCAGGCAGAAGCAGACCTAGTGCAACTGAACCAATCTCTAGAAGCGAGGGTAGCACAGCGCACTGCGGAACTCCAAGAACGGGAAGCTCAATTGTATGATTTATTTGACAATGCTACGGATTTGATTCAAAGCGTTTCCCCCCTTGGGCAAATTTTGTTTGTGAATTCTGCCTGGAAAGAAACTCTGGGCTATACCGATGCCGATCTACAGGAGTTGTTTTTGTTTGAAATCATCCATCCAGACAGTTTGGTTAACTGCCAAGTCATGATGGAACAGCTATTTGATGGCGTACCTTGCACCAGTATTGAACTTAAGTTTTTGACGAAAGATCGTAGGACAATTGTAGTTGAAGGAAATGTCAATTGTCGGTTGGAAAATGGCAAACCCATGGCGATGCGGGGAATTTTTCGGAATATTACGGAACGCAAACAAGCCGAAGCTAGACTGAAAGATACTCTCAAGGAATTATCCGACTTTAAATATGCCTTGGATGAGTCAGCAATTGTGGCGATTACTGATGCTGAGGGCAAAATTACCTATGTTAACGATCGATTCTGCGAGATTCTTCAATATAGTCGAGGGGAGTTGATCGGGAATACCTATCGGCTGTTGAATGCTGGCCATCATTCTCCTGAATTTTTTGAGGAAATGTGGCGAACTCTACGGAATGGGGAAATCTGGCGGGGCGAGATTCTCAACCGGGCAAAGGATGGTAGTTTCTACTGGATTGATACTACGATTGTGCCTTACCTGGATGCGGACGGTAAGCCTTTTCAATACTTGGCTATCCGCACTGATATTAGCGATCGCAAGCGTGCCCAAGAGCAGTTGTCTAGTTTGTCAGACAGGTTGGAATTGGCGCTGAAGTCGGGTCAAATTGGGATTTGGGATTGGGATATTGTCAACGATCGCCTGATCTGGGACGATCGAATGTACGAACTCTATGGCGTCACAGCCTCGGATTTTGGCGGTGCTTATCAAGCCTGGGAAGCGGGCATACATCCCGATGATATCCTGGCGACGCGGACTGTGAGCGAGGAATCACGGGCTGGAATCAGAGATTTTGATACGGAATTTCGCGTGGTGTGGCCCGATGGTACGGTGAAATTTATCAAAGCCTACGCCCTGATTCAGCGCAACTCCCAAGCAGAACCCCAACGGATGATTGGGATTAATTATGATATTAGCGATCGCAAGCAAGCAGAAGCCAGACTTACTGAAACCAATCAAAAACTGGCTATTTCTAACCAAGAACTAGCTCGCGCTACTCGTCTCAAGGATGAATTTTTGGCGAATATGAGCCACGAATTACGCACGCCCCTGAATGCGATTTTGGGAATGACTGAGGCTTTGCAGGAACACATATTTGGCTCGATTAACGAGGGACAAATACGGGCTTTGCAAACTATTGAACATAGTGGCACTCATCTTTTATCATTAATCAATGATATCCTCGACCTTGCCAAAATAGAATCGGGACAAATCGAACTAAATTGTAGTCTGACAGCCATTGATAGTTTGTGTCAGTCCAGTTTAACTTTGGTGAAGCAGCAAGCTTTACAAAAACGAATTCAACTTCAGGTAAAAATTCCCGATCGCCTCCCCGAATTATTAGTCGATGAACGTCGCATCCGACAAGTTTTGATTAATTTGCTCAATAATGCGATTAAATTTACTCCTGAAGGTGGCAGCGTGACTTTGGAGGTGACAATCGCACAAACCGAAATGGTCCCAACACTCCCAAATTCTCCCACTAGATCCAGTTCAATTCGGTTTGCAGTGAGTGATACTGGGATCGGTATCACAGCGGAAAATATTCAGAAGTTGTTTCAGCCTTTTGTGCAAATTGATAGTGCTCTGAATCGTCAGTACATGGGTACTGGTTTGGGTTTGTCTCTGGTGAAGCGGATGGTGGAAAAGCATGGGGGAACGGTTTCGGTGACGAGTGAGGTGGGCGTGGGTAGTTGTTTTAGTTTCGACTTACCGGCTGGCAATTTGCCGATGCTGATTTCTCAATCTCCGATTGTCGCACCATCAGCACCGATGGATGGCCACAAAGAGTCTGAAACATCCCGACTAATCCTCTTGGCAGAAGATAATGAAGCAAATATCAGTACCATTTCTGGCTATCTGATGGCTAAAGGGTATCGGATTGTGGTGGCGAAAAATGGTGCAGAGGCGATCGCCGTCACTAAATCATCTCTTCCCGACTTGATTTTGATGGATATCCAAATGCCCGGAATGGATGGCTTTGAGGCGATTCAGCAAATTCGTAGCGATCGCCAATTTGCCAATATTCTGATTATTGCCTTGACTGCATTGGCGATGACTGGTGATGGAGAACGATGTCTAGAAGCTGGCGCGAATAACTATCTCACTAAGCCAGTAAAATTGAAGCAACTAGCAAATGCCATTCATGAATTATTAGCAACTAAAGAGCTTAATCAATGAAAAAAAATTATAACTCACGAAATCACATCGAAGGCACACTTGACTTGACTAATTGCGATCGCGAACCCATCGAAATTCCTAATGCTATTCAACCCCACGGGATTCTTATAGTATTTTCTCGACCCGATTTTACGATCGAGCAGGTGAGTGCTAATACAGAATTGCTGCTGGGAATAAGTCCCTATGACCTCTTAGGAAAATCTTGGGAAACCTTGTTAAGTCAAGCAGATTTAGAAAAAATTAAATATGGCATTGACCGAGATTTAAAAACAGCAGTTCCTATAAAACTGTTCCTCAAAAAACAACAAAATGCAACCTTATTTAACGGCATAATTCATGGGATAGGAGACAATTTAATTCTCCTAGAGCTAGAGCCGGGAGATAGTACAGATCGGTCTAGTTTTAACGGATTGTTCCAAGTAACTAAAGGCATTCTCAGTCAGATGCAAAAGGCTGCCAACCTCACAGAAATGTGTCAGACCATCACCAAAGAAGTGAGAAAACTGATTGAGTTTGACCGGGTGATTGTTTATAAGTTTGATGCTAATGATGCCGGCGAAGTGATTGCCGAAGAAAAACTCGATGAGATGGAATCCTATCTGGGGTTACATTACCCTCAATCTGATATTCCTCGGCAGGCTAAACGTCTCTATACGATTAATCTATTGCGAATAATCCCCGACATCAATTATCAGCCTGTGGGTATTTTGAAGCTGGATGCAGGGGCGATCGCCCAGTCAGGGAAAACTACAGACTATCAGCCCCTTGACTTAAGCCTTAGTGTATTACGGAGTGTTTCTCCCATCCATATTGAATATCTCCAAAATATGGGTGTGGTAGCTTCCATGTCGATTTCACTAATTGAGGATGGAAAACTCTGGGGTTTAATTGCCTGTCACCATCAAACTGCCCGATTTATTCCCTATGAAATTAGAACTATCTGCGAGTTTATTGCTCAGGTAATGTCTCTGGAATTGGCATCTAAAGAAGCTCAGGAAGATATGGATTACAAAATGTCAGTAAAGTCGGTACAGTCGCAATTGATTAAAAGTCTTGCCCAGGCTGGGGAGATTACGGAAGAATTGGCAAGAAACCAAGACAATTTATTGGCACTTGTAGGTGCTAGGGGCGCGGCAATTTGTGCCGAAAGTCAACTTGTGACTGTGGGTGATACACCCCCAGTAGCCGAGTTGCAGGATTTGATCGATTGGTTGGGCGATCGCTTCGATGGAGATATTTTTGTTACCGATTCTTTAGCTTCGTTATATCCCCAGGCGACGGAGTTTAAGGATGTGGGTAGTGGTTTAATCGCTCTTTGCATTACTAAAGTTCAGAAGAATTACCTATTGTGGTTTCGACCTGAGATCTTACAATTGGTTAATTGGGCTGGGAATCCCTATAAACCGAATCAGGTGGAAGCAGATGGGAGTCTGACGCTGTTTCCTCGGAAATCCTTTGAGCTTTGGCAACAAACTGTTCGCCTTAAGTCGCTTCCTTGGAAACCATGGGAGATTGAGGCGGCGATGGAAGTCCGAAGTGCGATCGTGGAAATTATTTTGCGAAAATCTGATGAACTGGCTGCTATTCATCAATCTGAGCTTTATGCCCAGTTGCAGGAAACTAATCAGGAATTAGCCCGCGCTACCAGGCTCAAAGATGAATTTTTGGCCAATATGAGCCACGAACTCCGTACTCCCCTGAATGCAATTTTGGGGATGACAGAGGCCTTGCAAGAACAGGTTTTTGGGAAGATTAACGAGCAACAATTGCGGGCTTTGCAAACAGTTGAAAACAGTGGCACTCATTTACTGGAATTAATTAACGATATCCTCGATTTGGCCAAAATTGAAGCAGGACAAATTGAACTAAACTGCACGCCTGTCAGTGTCAGTCAGTTGTGCCAATCTAGTTTGCCGTTTGTGAAACAACAAGCTTTGCAAAGACGCATTCAGATTCAGTTGCAGATTGCACCTAATCTGCCAATTTTGATGGTGGATGAACGGCGGATTCGACAAGTTTTGATCAATTTGCTCAATAATGCGATTAAGTTTACTCCTGAAAAAGGTAGCGTTAGCTTGGATGTGAGATTAGAACCACCCACACCCTCGGCAACATTGGCGGCCGCTCGAAACATACCCAGTTTAATTCGGTTTGCGGTGATTGATACTGGTATCGGTATTAAACCCGAAAATCTCAAAAAACTGTTTCATCCTTTTGTGCAAATTGACAGTGCTTTAAACCGTCAATACACGGGGACTGGTTTGGGTCTTTCTCTGGTGAAACAGATAGTGGAAATGCACGGAGGAAATGTGGCTGTCCAGAGTGAATTAGGTGTTGGTAGTTGTTTTAGTTTCAATTTGCCCTGTGGGGATTTACCCCTTCCTGTACCTGAGCATCTGAGTGCTTCACCCCCGGAACCTATGCCCAGGGAGACTGTTACACAACTGTCTCCGCTAATCCTGTTGGTCGAAGATAATGAAGCTAATATAAGTACGCTTTCTAGTTACTTGGAGGCGAAAGGATATCGGATTGTTTTGGCGAACAATGGTTTAGAGGCGATCGCCGCCACTAGGGCCCAAGTTCCTGATTTAATTTTAATGGATGTCCAAATGCCGGAAATGGACGGTCTTGAGGCAATGAGGCAGATCCGCAGCGATCGCCAATTTGCGCATATTCCGATTATCGCCTTGACGGCATTGGCCATGACGGGCGATCGCGAACGATGTCTAGAAGCTGGGGCTAGTGATTATCTCACTAAGCCGGTTAAACTCAAGCAATTGGCCAGCACAATTCAACTATTGTTAGAAGCACAGGACAGTAAGAAATGAATCAGCCATCTGTTTTAGTAGTTGACGATGAACCCGATAATTTTGATGTGATTCAAGCACTCTTGAGCGATCGGGAATATGATTTGTACTATGCTTCTAGCGGTCAATTTGCGATCGACTCCCTAGACGTATTCCGACCCGATGTGATCTTGATGGATGTGATGATGCCAGATTTGGATGGTATTGAAGTCTGTCAGCGGATTAAAGCTTTGCCACAATGGGAGTCGGTTCCGATCATCATAGTCACAGCCTTAAGTGCCAAAGAAGACTTGGCCCGATGTCTCAAGGCTGGTGCTGATGATTTTATTAGCAAGCCCGTCAGTGGTCTGGAACTGCGCGCCAGAGTCAACTCCATGCTGCGAATTAAACAACACTACGATGACTTGCAAGCTTCTTTGAGACGCCAAGCAATCTTAGAAGCTGAAAAACTCTATTTCCTCAAGCATCGCAATACGGAATTGGAACAACAGGTTGCAGAACGAACCACGGAACTTAAGGCAAAGGCAGAACTGATTATACACAATGCCTTACACGATCCCTTGACAGATTTGCCAAATCGGACTCTGTTGGTGGAGCGGCTCGAATTAGCGATTAATCGAGCTATGCGATTGAAAGACTATTTTTATGCTGTCTTGTTTCTCGACCTCGATCGCTTTAAAGTAATCAATGACAGCTTAGGACACTTAGCTGGAGACCTCTTGCTCACGAATATTGCTCAAAACCTCAAAAATTATCTGCGGGAGGCTGATTTAATCGCTCGACTTGGTGGTGATGAATTTGTAATTTTGCTGGAAGATGTGGCGGGTATTGAAGAAGTTATTCAAATCACTGAGCGGATTCAGAAAGAATTTCAAAACCCCCTCACGATTAATGGCTACGAAATGTTTATCAGTGCTAGTATCGGCATTGTTTTCGGGCAAAAAAATTACTATCAAGCCTCGGATTTGATTCGAGATGCGGATATTGCCATGTATCGGGCTAAGGCTCAAGGCAGAAATTCTTACAAAATTTTTGATACCACCATGCACACTCAAGCTGTCAACAGGCTAACTCTGGAAAACGATCTCCGTAGGGCGATCGAACGAGAAGAATTTGTTGTGTACTATCAGCCAATTGTTGACATCATAGGCGATCGGCTGGTGGGATTTGAGGCTTTGGTACGTTGGCAACATCCCACTCGTGGTTTCATTTCTCCCCTAGACTTTGTTCCTATTGCCGAAGAAACTGGGTTGATTGTACCCCTAGATAGTTGGGTATTGCAAACTGCTTGTAAACAATTAGCTCGCTGGCAAAATCAGTTTCCTAGTCGATTTCCATTGAAGGTCAGTATTAATCTTTCGGCTCAAGACCTGCGTAAACCTCTGTTGATTCAGGAAATCGACCGCACCATTGCTGCAACAGGTTTAGATGGCAGTTATATTACTCTGGAAATTACCGAGAGTATGCTGATTGAAAATATCACAAAAACCATAGATTTATTGACCCAATTAAAAGCCCGCAAAATTCAGATTAGCATAGATGACTTTGGCACTGGATATTCATCGCTCAATTATCTCCATCGCTTGCCTGCGGATAATTTAAAAATCGACCGCTCTTTTGTGAATCAGATGCAGGAAGGCAACCGTAATTATCAGGTGGTGAGTACGATTATTGCTTTGAGCAATCAACTGGGATTAGCCGTTGTGGCTGAAGGTATAGAAACAGGACAACAACTTAAATGGTTGCAGGAACTTGGCTGTGAATTGGGTCAAGGATATTTATTTTCCAAGCCCTTATCAGCTCAAGAAATTGAGATAAAATTTTTGAATAATCAAGATGAAAATATTTTTAAATTAGCTGGTTAATCGTAGCTTGAAGATTTAGATAACTCAACGGAAAAATCGATCCTTATTCAGCAAGCCCTAATTAGGTTAACCTAATTAGCAGCGACAATTCAGTAATATTCCCCAGAAAAGGAGCAGCACAAATGAATCAGCCCTCTATTCTAGTAGTTGACGACGAGCCCGATAATTTTGATGTGATTGAAGCGCTGTTGAGCGATCGGGGATATGATTTGCACTATGCTTCCAATGGTCAAGTCGCCCTCAACTCCCTGGATGTATTCCAGCCCGATGTGATCTTGATGGATGTGATGATGCCAGACTTGGATGGTATGGAAGTCTGTCAGCGGATTAAAGCCCAGCCCCTATGGGAAGGTGTTCCCATCATCATGGTGACAGCTTTGAGCGCCAAAGAAGACCTGGCTCGATGTATCAAGGCTGGTGCCGATGATTTTATCAGCAAGCCCGTCAGTGGGCTGGAACTCCGTGCTAGGGTTCATTCCATGTTGCGACTCAAGCAACAATATGACAAAATCACCAGTCTTTCCAAAGTCCAAGAAAATACGATCGACCTATTACAAAAAAATCTGAATGAATTAAGCGGTAACTTAGCTTCCAGTTTACCTCACGAATTGAACACACCATTAAACGGTATTTTCGGAGTGATTGGATTGTTGATCGACGATCGTGAAGACATGAGTGAGGAAGAAATTCATGAACTTTTACTATTAGCTCAACAGTCGGCTCTGAGATTAGATAGGCTGACCAAAAAGTTTTTGATTTATATCAAGCTAGAACTGATGACTAGCCAAATGCCTATGGATAAAATTCCGACTAATAATGAAGTCACTTCTACTAAATCAGTCATAGAAAATTGTGCGAGGGAACAGGCCCAAAAAGTCGATCGCCAAAATGACTTGATTTGCGAACTAGAAGATATAGATGTCCCGGTGTCGGAGGAAAACTTGAAGTGGATGGTGGACGAATTGTTAGAAAATGCTTTGAAATTTTCTACGCCTTTAACACCGGTGAAGGTAAGTAGTCAATTAATTAAGGGAGCATTTCATCTATCCATATCCGATCGCGGCAGGGGAATGACAGAGGAACAGATTTCCAAAATCGGAGCGTTTATGCAATTTGAACGCCGTACCTATGAGCAACAAGGTTTAGGACTAGGATTAAAAATAGTCAAAAAAATCATAGATATATCCGGTGGAGAATTTTATCTTTCCAGTGTATACCATGAAGAGACAACCGCTCATATTAAATTGCCTAGCATTTCTGAATAGTTTTGTTTTGTGATGATATAGAGCCAACCAAAAATTTAAGTTGTCAACTTTTTTGCTGGGTCCATCTTTTCTACACTAATCTTACAAATTTTGCGACTGCCAAAACTTTATACTTTACGCAAAAAGTTGATCGTCTCCTTTTTAATAGTGGCGCTAATTCCACTAATGTTGCTAGCGGCGATCGACAAACACGCCACTGAACAAATATTAACCAAGAATGCGGAACAATCTCTATTTGCGATCGCCTCCCAAACCGCTGTCAGCATCGACACTTTCATCACCGTCAATCTCAACGATGTCCGCGTCGCAGCCCTGTTACCAGGACTCTCAAAATACCTGAGTTTACCCCCAGAGTCTAGGGCTAAAAGTGAGGAAAAAAAAGTAGTTGAAGAGACTTTACATAGTCTCAGCCGTCGAGATACTGTGAATATATTTTCCTATGCACTGCTAGACATCAATGGTAAAAATGTATTAGACACTTATAGTGAGGATATCGGGAAAGATGAATCGAACCGCGATTACTTTCAACAACCCTTGAACACCGGTTTACCCTATGTTTCAAATTTACGACTTTCCCCAAAAAAACCAGGTTTAGTTAACATTTATTTTAGCAATTTAGTTCGCAACAGCCAAGGAGTTGCGGTGGGGTTGTTGCGAGTATCATATAATGCGACTGTGTTGGATCAGTCCATCGCCCGACAAACTGGTTTAGCCGGTCAAAAATCCTTTGCTATTTTACTAGACGAAAATTATATTCGGTTAGCCCACGGTACGGAACCGGAATTAATTTTCAAATCCGTAGTTCCTCTCCCACCGGATTTGGTGAAAAAATTGCAAGCCGAGAGAAGGTTGCCGGAGTTACCTATGGACGAATTGTCCACTAATTTGCCCGAATTAAAACAGGGTTTAGACAATGCTCTCGATCGACCTTTTTTAAGGTTGCGACTAACATCCACGGACAATCAACTGAGTGCAGTGGCGATCGCACCTTTACACAATCTCCCCTGGTACGTCCTATTTGTACAGCCACAGTCAGTATTTCTCGCCCCCATAGAAGCCCAAACCCGCACCGCACTCATATTATCTCTAATTATTGCTAGCCTTGTCACCCTCGTGGCGATTATCTTAGCACGAATCTTAGCTAAACCAATTATTATTTTAACTCAAAGAATTGCCCAATTCAAAGCAGGAAACTTAAATATTAGAGTCCCCATAGAATCGAGAGATGAACTGGGAAATCTAGCCGATACTTTCAATAAAATGATTGAAAGAATCCAAAGTTATACGGATAGCTTGGAAGTGAAAAATGCCGCTTTGTTGCAAGTGGAATCGCAGTTACGTGAAAGCGAAAGCCGACTGTCCCAATTGCTAGAAGCAATGCCTGTCGGCGTGTTTGTCACCGATGCCAACGGTCAACCCTACTACGCCAATCAGGTAGCCCAACAGTTACTTGGTCAAGGAGTTTTAGCCGGAGATACAATTGAGGAATTAGTCCAAAATTATCAAATTTATATTGCAGGAACTAAGCAAAATTATAACTTAGAAATTTTTACGATTCCGAAACTATTGAGGGGAGAATATGCTAACGCTGACAATATAGAAATTCACCGCGCGGACAAGGTGATTCCCATCGAAGCTTGGGGAACTCCAATTTTTGACAACCAAGGTAATATCTCCTATACAATTATCGCGTTTCAGGACATTTCGGAACGGCGAAAAATTGAAGCAGAGCGCGAAAAGTTTACTGAGGAACTATCGCAACTGAATCGCAACTTAAAAAAAGCCCTGGATGCGGAATTTGAACTAACCGATGCTTACGGTAGGTTTGTGCCGCATCAATTTTTACATTTACTGGGATACGAAAGTATTGTTGATGTGAAATTGGGGGACAACGTACAGCAAAAAATGTCGGTGCTGTTTGCGGATATTCGGGATTTCACAGCGCTGTCGGAGAGCATGACACCTCAAGATAATTTTAAGTTTATCAATGATTATTTGATTCGGATGGAGCCTTGTATTACTGCGAGTAATGGGTTTATTGATAAATATATTGGTGATGGGATTATGGCTTTGTTTAGCGGTAGTGCGGATGATGCGGTGAAAGCAGGAATTGCGATGCTAGAAAGTTTGGCAGAATACAATTTAATCAGGAAAGAAGGAGGTTATGCGCCGATTAAAATTGGGATTGGGATTAATACTGGTTCTTTGATGTTGGGTACTGTGGGCGGGGAAAATCGGATGGATGGAACTGTGATTAGTGATGCTGTGAATTTGGCATCTCGTCTGGAAGGATTGACCAAAAATTATGGAATATCGCTGTTAATTAGTCATCATACTTTTTCAGCGCTGACAATTCCTAGTGATTATGATATTCGGCTAATCGATCGAGTTCAGGTGAAAGGTAAGTCGGAGTTGGTGACTGTGTATGAGGTGTTTAATGCCGATTTACCGGAGGTGCGGGAGGCTAAGGCGATCGCCAAAACCGCTTTTGAAAGTGCCTGGATTTTGTACAATCAGGAAAGGTTTACTGAGGCGGCACAACTGTTTGAGGATTGTGTGCTGCGAAATCCGGCGGATGGGGTGGCTGCAATTTATCTCGATCGCAGCCAACAACAATTCTGACAATTTTCCTGTCTTGCTCATAGCAAGAAGGGCGGGCTTATTGCCCACCCTTCGGTTGCTTGATATCGTTTTGATATCGGAGTTAGATTTTTAATACCCCCAGGGGAATTCGAATCCCCGTCGCATCCGTGAAAGGGATGTGTCCTAGGCCTCTAGACGATGGGGGCGCGTCGTTTGCTTGTGTTCCGCACCTTTATTAACTTAACTAATCTTCCTCGATTTGTCAACCACTTTGAGAAAGTTTTTTTTAAACTTGTGGGTCAATCGTCGGAAAGCTCGTCACAGTAAGCTTTCAGAATCCGAGCACAATTGTCGATCGCCCCTAGATGAGCAATCTCAAAGCCGTGGGTGTTCTGGGTAGGGAAGGCCAAACAAGCGGCACGGGCCACATGGCCGAACTTCATGGCGATGGAAGCATCACTACCAAAACCGCTAATCGCCGCCAACTGCACCTGGACACCAGCCCGATCGGCCGCCACGCGCAATTGCCCATTCAACCCTTCATCATAAATCCCATAGCCGTCCTGAACCAGCAACACTGGATTTTCGCCGTCGGCGATCGGGTATTCTGGAGCCAGCGGGCAAATTTCCAAAGCAATCAGCGCATCCAAGGGCTGCCGCTGCGAGAAATACAAAGCCCCGATCGCCCCAACCTCCTCCTTCGCCGAAGCCACCAAATAAACATTCACCGCAGGCTCGGTCAAACATTCCGCCAAACCCAACAAAATCGCCACAGAAGCCTTGTTATCCAGGGTATAGCTCCCGATCCAGTCCTTCAAGCGGATCGGCTGTTTGCGGTGCTTTCCCACCACCATCCGCGTTCCGGGTCGAACTCCCGCCTCCGCTAATTCCTCAGTAGTACACTTAGTTTCGATCCACGCATCTTCCCACTTGAGGGAAACATCCTCCTGCTGAGCTTTTTGAGGGGATTCGTGGGAGACGTGACGGCTTCCGAAGCTGAGAATGCCACTAATTGTTTGGTTGTCGCCCAACAAATCGACAACGCCTTCGCCGTAAACCCAGGGAAACGCGCCCCCTAATTTGCGAACTTCCACCCGCCCCGGGCTACCGATGGTTTTGACGATCGCCCCAATTTCGTCTTTGTGGGCGGTAATGGCGATCGACTTTTGCCGATTGCGCCCCGGAATCAGGGCGATGACATTATCGGCGCGATCGATCCAAGCATTCACTCCCAGGGCTGCAAATTTTTCCATTAACCCCTGATTAATTTCTGATTCCACGCCGCTGGGGGAGTATAGCATCACTAATTCTGCGATGGTTTGAAAAAGTCGATCGAACTCTAGCATTGTTGATTTTCTTGTTGGCTAGCGCAGGTTAATATACAATAACGCGGGGTGCACTTATCTAGATTCTAGTTTTGAATTTGAGTTTATTGGTATCGAAGCAGCAATCAGCAATAAGCAAGCACCAAGCAGCACTAACATCAATGATTTCAGCCATTAATAATGTCCTCAACATCTTCAAGGTCGCTCTACCGCCCACCCCTACAGGTCGCTATCCCTTGATTATGCTATTCAGTAAAATTGTGCAACTCCTGAAACGGAAAATTAGAGCCAAAAAATTAGGGATAAAATTCCCCAGAGTAGCAAAGTTTAGTTTACCCGATAGTTTAATTGTACAAGGCAAGACTCAACCACTTAAATTGCCTTCCGAAAAAGGCATGGATGGAGAATTTATCGAAGTGCTTTTAGACGACTGCTATGGCTTAGAGCAATTACCTCAATCCCTGCTAAAAATTATAGATGTGGGAGCCAATGTGGGATTGTTTTCGATTGCCGCCCGCAACCGATTTCCCCAAGCAGTGATTCACGCCTATGAAGCTAATCCTAACTTGGAAAAGTACCTCAAAAATCAGTCTCAAATTGCCAGTTTTGCCTATTTCATGGAAGCCATCGGCGCTAGAGATGGTAAAGTAGTGCTGGATATCCGGGAAGTATCGGGAAAAACGCGATCGACTGTCACGGAAAACGGCGATATACCGATGGTATCATTGAAAAGGGCGATCGATCGCATTGGTGGCAAAGTAGATTTAGCTAAAATAGACTGCGAAGGTGCAGAATGGCCCTTATTTGAAGATAAAGAAATTTGGCAATTTGTGGAAAATCTTTCTTTAGAATATCACTTGTGGTCTGGACACACCCACGCCGAAACTAGACAAGTTATTGAAAGTTTAGGATTTCAAATAAAAAAACAAATACCGATAGATAAATGGTACGGTTTAATTCTAGCATCCCGTACTTAAATAGCTCCTTTAACTCTAAGTCTGCTTAGTCAGTGTAGGCAGACTTCCTTTTACAATACCCAGTTTCAAATCCCCATCTTTTCAAAAAGGTTGTTTATGTCGTTCATCAACTTTGTCCTTTAATTTTCCTATAATCGATTGCAAACGACTCGCGTGTCTGACCATTTCCTCTTGATAAAAATCCAGCACACGACTCAAGCCGATCAGTTGACTTGCTTCCAGTATTTCCCTAGGAACAATCTTGTTAGTAGCCATAACTATCGGGGTGTTTAGGGAGTTATTAAAAACTACTTCCCCATCAAAAGGCAACAGGGCGGTTTTCACGGCAACGGCTAAAATATTTAACACTTCTGCTATTTTGAAGGAAATTTTTATGTTGAAAAATAACTCTACCATAAATAAACTTCGCGAAGGAAGCAGTCCACCTATCCCCAACACAGATTTGACTTCATAGGGAATAACTAATGAATTTTGTTCAGCAATAAAGGGGCTATTTGGGGCAGAGTCTATATAAAAAATATTTAATAATTTTGGCTCCATTTCTAACATTTTTTCATCAGCAATTCCCACGACGGTAGGAATATCCAAACCTAACTCTAGAATCCGTTCTGAAATCGGCAGCATTTGAGCTACCAACTCTTCATTCACTAAGGGAATGACGATATTCGGGGCTTCGTCAGCATAATTACACTGGGGTTCTTTTCCTGCGGAGGCTAACAGCGTCCAGCATTTCATTTCATAGGGGGGAATTTTATTCTGCATCAAGCTACGCGCAGATGCCTGCAATGAATCGTCTAATTCTCCGTAGGGATGGGTTTTGAAAAGACGTACTAAAACACAGGAATTTTGGGAGCTTTCGGAGTCATAAAAATATTGATAAATATAATCAGCAATTTTTTGACTTGTCTCTTGCATACTAGCAGAATTTCTACCTAACTGGCGCAGGACTAAGCTACATTTTGCCAAATTTCTCAAGGTAAACGGGGTCTGATTATACATCAAAAAACGCTCTCCCAGAAATTGAATACTCTTTTCTATTTATCCTTCTGGCTAGGGCCAGATCCGGAATAATACCAATTTCATCAATATTTGCTACAGATGCCGTTCAAAGCCCCCCCTTAGTAAGGGGGGGTTGGGGGGGGGTAGTTATGTCGCGCTACTTTAATATTTGCTACAGATGCCGTTCAAAGCCCCCCCTTAGTAAGGGGGGGTTGGGGGGGTAGTTATGTCGCGCTACTTTATGAAATTGGTATAATATTGAGAGTTTTCCGAGGGACGGTGAGTGAAAATAGATAGAATTTTGGCTAATCAAATTTAAATTATATAAAAAAAATACTATAGCCAGATAGCCGACTTCTGAAAGAAATCGGCTATCTAACAGATATCGGCTTTTAGCTGTGGCTACTGAGGAGGTTGAGACTTGGCTTCCCCGGCATCTTTTGCAGATAATCCCTGATCTTGAACGCCAAAATACCACAAACTAGCCGCGGCTTCGGCGCGAGTCACGGATTTTTTTGGTTGAAACAATGTTGTGAAACCAAAAACCCGGCGAATATTGGCTAAATCTCCATTGTTAAAATCTGCTAAAACTGCTCGCGATGCTTGGGAATCGATTTTAGAAGCATCTTGAAAACCCCACTTTTCTTTCACTGCATCAATGTTAGCTGTGGGTAAGACTTGACGAGTGTCTAAAGGTACTTTCCACAGAATCATTGCTTCGCGAGTTAAAGGTGCATCGGGACGAAATTTAATATCTTTAGTTTCTCCTGAAATGCTACTGGGAATTAAACCCGCTTCTGCTAAACCTTGAATAGCTGCAAAATCTGAATCGGTTTTGGGTATGTCAGCAAAAGCTGGTTCGCTTGATGCTACTGCTAATCTAATTTGTTTGGCTTGACGGCTGGCATAAATTTGATTGTTAGCAGCTACTAACCAGCGGGCATATTCCCGACGGGTGGCTATTTTGTTTGGTTCGGGTAAGGTGTTTTCTGTTTCTAAATTTGCACCGGATTTCGATCGCACTTTCAGCACTTCCAATGAGGCTAAATCTGCTACATACTGCCGCAATTGTTGAGGAATTTGGCTATCTTGTTGGCTGACTTTTTTGGTTTTTGACTCTGGAGATGATGTGGCTGTTGGTGCTTCGGAATTAGAGGAAGTTGGGGCTGGTGAGGGAGATTGGTTAGCATCGGAATTCTGAGGTTGGGGATTGCTGGCAATTTCCCCATTTGCTTTGTCGTATGCAATCACAAATTCTGTCGCACCTCCTAATTTTTGGGTAGGAGAAAGTGACACTGTTACTCGCAATTTATCTTGCTGGGCTACCACAGAACCTTGTCCGTCGGGGGTTGGGGGAGTGACTATTTTCCAGTTGCTACGCCCAAACTCATTCTGATAAAAACTTTGAATGGAATTAATCGGATCGGTGCTTTCGTAGCGCAGTCGTATATTTTGTTCTGAGGGGGTGCTTGGCCCTGTAACTTCGACCAACTGAGCATTAGGATATAGGGGTATCTCTGTTGGGAAATCGGGAGGGAGTTTGGCGTTTGTGCTGGTGTCCACTGGTGTCGCTGGCTGGGGGGAAGCCAAAGCCACGGGATTTTCTTTTAATTTGGGATCGGCGGCGAAGGATTCTTCCATCGCCTTGCTGTTGGGGCTGTTGGCGCAGCCTGTGACAGCCCCAAGCAGACAGATTGCTAGCAAAGCATTTACAGTTGCGAGTATATGGGTTTTACTGGTTTTAGTTGGCGATCGCCCTGTCAAGTCGCCTCGCCGTTGAGCAAATATAATATTCAACATAAATCCCCCGTTTGCGGATATAGTTCTAGGCTAGCGCAAATCCATCGGGCTAATCTAATTCTTTCCAAAATGAACTTCCTACATTTATTCCTAGTTACTGCTACATTATTTGTCTCTGTTGTCAAGTTTGCTAGTCCCCTCCAGGCTGAATCTGCTCCCAGGGCGGGGGTACTTGCTCAACCGGATTGGCAGCCCTTTTGTTCCGCTGAAGGTTTGTTTGCGATCGACATACCAGGAACTACCAAAATTAATGCAGAGACTTTTTCAAATCAGATTATTGTTCATACCTACAGATCGATATTAAAAAACGAAGAAACTTATTTACTGCAATACTTCGACTTAGATTTAGCTCTAACTAATAATAACATTAAAATCACTTTAAATAATGCCGTTGATTTATTTGTGGTCGCATCTAATGCTAAATTGCTGCAAGTGCGCGATATTTCCCTGGGTAGTTATCCGGGAAAAGAATTTGAGTTTCAGTCCCTTTCCCCTAGTGCACCTGTAGGTGTAGGTCAGGTATTTTTGGTGGACAGACGTCTTTACGGCTTAGTCGCCATTACCTCAAAACCTGAAAATGCTCAAAAGTTTCTGGCATCTTTTCGTTTATTTTAAATCAGAACATGGAAGGTTCCCAAGGCTGTACTTGGGAACGAGAAATGAACAGGTTGTGCCTGCTACTTCTGATGGGATACCTCAATTACGGTGTGCACGTTCCCTCGTGGCGAAAAATCGCCTTTAATGGTGGCTGAATGTGGCGCGCAAGCGGCGACGAAATCGTCTAGAATTTGGTTGATCGATTCTTCGTGAGAAATGTAGCGATCGCGATAACTGTTAATGTACAGCTTGAGCGCCTTCAATTCCACTACTCGTTCGTCGGGCACGTAGGTGACGTGAATTGTCGCAAAATCGGGATAGCCGGAAAACGGACACTTGCAGGTATACTCCGGTAAAGTAATGTTAATGGAGTAACGTCGCCCGACTCGCGGATTCGGGAAGGTAATTAACTCTCCTTCTAAAATCTGGCGTTCGCCGTATTTCATTGCCTCGGTACTTGACTTTTGTGACATACTTTCTTCTGTTTGGTGGTTGTTCATAGCGAGCCACTGGAAACTGCTAACATTTAACTAGACTTCACTATCTGTAACAAATATCTTGACGAATTGTGTGGCGATCGATCTAATTGCAAATACTCTCAGGCTAAACTAAAAAAAGCTCACCCTCGCCATCTATAAATTATGCAAAATACTACCTTACCTGACCATAACTCCTCCGCCAACTCAAATAACTACTCTCCATCAGTACCTATTTCCCTCTACCGAGAAGTCACTGCCGAGTTGCAATCAGCCCAAGCAATGCTGGACTCTCTCAAAACTCATAATCAGCAATTAGTCCAACAAAATCAACAACTGCGGCGAGAAGTAGAAACAGTAGTTCAAGCATCCATATATCTACAGCAAGCGGTCAATTCTGCTCAAAGTGTTAGCCAGACTGGGATGCCTCAAATGACTCCGGTTAAAAAATTCAATCTTACCGTGGAATCCCCTCGCCTAGCATCTTTACCATTCCCGGCTGACTATTCCGTACCCAACGACACCTCTACCCCAAATCCAGCCCCTGCCACTGTGAATTTCCCCTTTCCCATAGCAGCAGCCGAACCAACAGCCCCTTCCATAGATGAAAAACTACCCGATAAACTTCCCGAAAAATTATTTACCGAAGTACCCGAAACTCCTTACCGTTTGCGCTCTCAATCAAAAAAAGCCTCTGACTTGAGCGGATTGTGGTTAGCCCTTGCTATTTTTCTGATTGTGATTGCTGCTTTCGGCGCTGGTTATGTAGTTGTTCGCCCTTTATTAATGAAAAAGTAAATTTCCAAAACAATAATCCCACGGTTCTAACCGTGGGATTTTCAGCAAAGGATAGCATAAAATAGTTAAAGTTACGCTAATTGGCTGATTATACTCTAGTGGCACCCGTCTCTATCAGACGAGGCGCATACTGTTCTTCAGAAGCAGAACCTAAGATGCCCACCCCTGGCTCGAAACCGCGCGTGAACTCAGTGAGTTTTACCTGTTTAGCTTCCAAAGCTGTCTGTAGCACCTTCATGGCCTTGTGAGGGTCGCCGGCACCGCAGAAAAATAAATCCGCAGCAAAATAACCGTGTTCAGGCCAAGTATGGATTGCTATATGAGACTCAGCCAAAGTAGCAGTAGCCGTCACTCCGTGAGGACTAAACTGGTGTACGCACAAATCGATGAGAGTAGCTCCTCCGGCTTCGATCGCATCGAGAATAGCGCGGCGGATACGTTCAGGATCGTTGAGCAGGTCTCCAGGAGACTGCCAAGCATCAGCGACCAGATGGGTTCCCAATTGTTTCATTCTGCGGGGTTTTACCTCTATTGATTTTAAGTCTCAAACCTTTTAACCTTAGCACGGTGTCTCTAGTTTGGCAAGTAGGCAAACCCAAAATTTTTCAGATAGTCGCAAAGGAGCCTGATCGAAACCACGAGTTTGTTGACGGTTGACTGTTCGCTGCTGGCTGACCACAGACCTCAGTTAACCGTTAACCGTCAACAGTTAACCCGATTAATCCCGACTGTGAGTAGCTCCATTGGGCAAAATTGCGCCGCCCAAAGCTGCTTCATTTAAATTAGCAACATTCAAACTCGCCCCAATCAAATTAGCCTCGGATAAATTAGTTCCTGTTAAATTTGCTCCCGCCAGAGAACTGAGCAGCAAACCAGCTCCCGACAAATTAGCACCACTCAAATTCGCCCCGCGCAAATCCGCTTCCAGCAAGCTAGCTCCAGACAAATTAGCACCGCTTAAATTAGCTCCCCGCAAAGCAGCTTTGTTCAAATTCGCACCCCTCAAATTAGCGTTGTGCAGAATCAAACCATTTAAATTAGCTTTACTCAAATTAGCGCCTTGCAAATCAGCGCCGTTCAAATTAGATCCATTCAAATTAGCAGATTGTAAGTCAGCACCGCTCAAGTCAGCACCGCTCAAATTAGCCGCGCACATACAAACTTCTCGCAGACTTGCTTCGCTCAAAGAAGCTCCAACCAAATTAATACCGCCAAGATTGCCGCGATTTATATAAGCTCGAATCAGAGTTGCACCGCCCAGATTAGCCCCGCTCAAATCTATTTCGCTCATAATGGCTCTAATGAGATTTGCTTTGCTCAAATCAACTCCACTCATAATGGCTCGACTCAGCGTCGCCCCGCTCAAATTAGCCTCAGTTAGTTTGGAGCCACTGAGCATACAAGCTCCCAGTAAACTGGCTCCAGTCAGAATAGCTCTGCTCCAGTCAGCCTGAGACAATATGGCTCCGCTGAGATTAGCACCGCTAAAATCTGCTCCGATCGCCATGGTTCCAGTTAAACTAGAACTGCCCAGATTCGCTTCAATGAGTTTGGCCTTAGATAAATTAGCACCGCTCAAGTCGGCTCCGTTTAAATTAGCTCCAATCAGTTTGCTTTTAATTAAGTTGGCCCCTTTCAAATTAGCATTGCTCAAATTTGTCCGACTGAGATTAGCTTCACTGAGATTAGCTTTAATGAGGTTAGCACCTCGAAAATCTCTTTCTCCGTTTCTATGTCTAATTAAAAATTCATCAGCACTTAACTGTTCAGTGGAATTCATAAAAAAATTGAGTGAGTTTCCTTGCTTTCTCGATTCGATGTTCTATGCAGTCTGAAAAATTCGTAGTTTAGAGGTTGCCAGTATTTTTTTCAACAAATACTTACTGCAACAGCAAAAATGGCAAAAACTGGTAGATTCCCAGCAGCATCCTGCGAGGGAATTGGGAATTTTGTTAATAGTTAGTTTTCGGTCGTTATGAGTTAATTAGTTATTAGTGATTAGTTGTATTTTCTACTAACTGCTAACTGCTAACTATTAACTACTAACCCATTGGTGTCAACTTAACGTCAAACCTAGTCACAGATTGCTGTTTGACTATTAAATCCAGATCCCCCCTAGCCCCCCTTAAGAAGGGGGGGACAAGATTCCGATCAAAGTCCCCCTTCCCCCCTT
>NZ_JBGJZU010000062.1:23726-37267 GCF_041354475.1 Microcoleus sp. | reverse complement strand
GAGTGCCAACATTGATACTTATTTTACCAGTTACAGACAGCGATTGCGACAAGAACACCGTGTTTTTTGGACCTGATGTCTTTAATGTCAGGAAAAGTCTATGAAACTGCCGTTTAGTATCATCTCACCTATCGTTCGCTTTGGGCTAGTTACATCAGTCACGCGATCGCTGATTTAGCCCTGTCAATTATTGCTTGGAAAACAATTTTTGGCTAATGTGCCGTTTGAGAGGAGGGCGATCGCGCCGTGAGGACTTCTACAAGCTATGATAGATCCGACAGCAAGCTATCACCATTCGGCTTTCGCCGATGCTAAGCGATGTCTACCGAAACATTAATTAACTGGCTAGAATCCAACACCGAATTAGGCATATTATCCCGCGAGATTTTACAGGCGATCGCTAGTGAAATACAACTGGCAACCTTTGGGCCTGGATTTCGAGTGGTACTCGAAGACACGCCTGTCACAAATCTTTATATCCTAAAGCGAGGACAGGCCGATCGATACCGCCGCAAACAACCGGGCTTGATGTGGGCTAGTAGTTTATTACCAGGGGCGATCGTCAATTTATCTGCCCTCCAACGTTCACAACCAGCAGATAGTCGAATTGTCGCTAGGACAGAATGTCAATTTTTGGTAATTAATGCCGATCGCTGGCGCAGTTTGCTCGCAACATATCCACCCATCACCGAAGCCTATACCCAACGTTTAGCGACGAAATTAGAGCAGCTAGAAACAGAAATCGCCTACGAGAGAGAGCGTCAAAATGCTCTCCGCAGCTATCTAGTACCCAGGGCGAAACGGGGAGTAATTGGGAATAGCCGTTATGCGGTGAAATTGCGCCAACAAATTCGCGCAGCATCTAGCGACGATCGAGCCGTATTAATCTCTGGCGAACCGGGGTTAGAAAAAGATAATTTAGCAGCTTTAATTCATTTCGGTTCTCATCGCCGCAGCGAGCCAGTGATTCAGCTAAAAAGTGCCTTGCTTCAGACAAATGGAGCCGAATTATTCGGGCGTTTGGGCGGTAAACCGGGACTCTTGGAATGGTTGGGTGAAGGGACATTAATTTTAAATGATGTCCAAGAATTACCAGAGCAATTATGCCCTCAAATTCAGCAATTATTAACTAATGGAACCTATACACTAGCAGTAAAAGAAGGACAAATACCACCGCCACCCCGTTCTAGTAATGCTCGGATAATTTTAATTTCAGAAAGCGTTCAACCCCAGCTCGATAAACTGACATACCATAAGATTAAAGTACCCTCATTGCGGGTCAGGAAAGCAGATTTAGAGGCACAGGTTAACTATTATCTCAACCTCCTTTCTCGCCAAAAGAAATTAGAAAAGCCCCAAGTCACGCCGGAAGCTATTCGCCGTTTGCAAGCCTACGACTTTCCAGGGAACTTGCGGGAATTAGAAGGAATGGTCGATCGCGCTTTAGTTCAAGCACAGGGAAATCAGGTATTAACAGAAGAAGTGTTTTGGGCCCAAGCAACTAAGAAACAAAAGTTTCGGCTGAATTTATTAAATATCTATCCTAAATTTCGGCAGTTTTTACGGAGCGATTGGTATCCAGATCGCGTGAATTACTGGTTTACCAGTTGGATATTTGCATTGGTGGTAATCATCCTTTTTGTCGCCCCCCAAGATAGACAACATAATTTTGCCCTCAATATTTTTTGGGCGTGGTGGTGGCCCTTAATTTTATTATTATTTCCCCTGATTGGGCGGTTGTGGTGCGCTTTTTGCCCGTTTATGATTTATGGAGAAATCGTCCAAAAACTCTCGCTGAAAATTTTCCCTCGAACTCTCCATAAATGGCCGCGGCAACAAGCTGAAAAATGGGGTGGTTGGTTTCTCTTCGGACTATTTACCCTCATATTTCTGTGGGAAGAGTTGTGGGATTTAGAAAACACCGCCTATTTATCCAGTTGTTTGTTGTTACTCATCACCGCCGGAGCAGTAATTTTTTCCCTCATCTTCGAGCGACGATTGTGGTGTCGTTATTTATGCCCAATCGGGGGAATGAATGGCTTATTTGCTAAACTCTCAATTATCGAACTCCGCGCCCAACAAGGAACCTGTGCCGCTGAATGTACTACCTACCAGTGTTATAAAGGCGGGCCTGGCTTGGGAGAAGGATTAACCACTAATGGATGTCCGATTTATTCCCATCCCGCCCAATTAACTGATAATAAAGATTGCGTCTTGTGCATGACTTGCTTAAAAGCCTGCCCCCATCGATCGGTAGAATTAAATCTGCGCCCCCCCGGCATCGAATTATGGACTACCCATGTTCCCCACAGTTATGAAGTCGCCCTCTTATTTCTATTATTAGGCGGCATCTATCTCCATCGCTTACCTGAAATCAATGATTTATTAGGACTAGGCATCAATTTAGACCAATTTATCCCTCATTTAGGAATTTCGATCGCGCTGTTAATTATTCCGCCCCTAATTCCCCTTAGTGCCTATGCAGTCATGCAGGCAATTTATCAATTGGGAAAAGCAGAAACCATGCCATTTACAACCTATAAACCTCTCTCATTTGTCTCCCTCGCTTACGGTTATTTACCCCTAGTCTGGGGCGGGAGTTTGGCTCACTATTGGCGATTGGGTTTGCAGGAAGGCGGCCGAGTGATTCCCGTCACTTTTGCCACTTTCGGACAAATTAGAGACGATTTACCGAGTTTTGTCGGCGATCCGGCGGTGATTAGTTTCTTGCAGGGCTTAACTTTAATTGTAGGATTGTTAGTAACGATATTTGTGACTCAAAAAATTGCCAAGCGCTCCCTGAAATCTTTGATGCCACAGCATTTAGCTAGTTTGTGTCTGATGGTAAGTTTGTGGTATGCGATCGTGGGAAACTAAAATAATTTATAGCCGACGATGAAAGCTGGCCTATTTTCAGTCGATCGCGCTTCACTAAGGGCTATTTTTTTCCCGCATGGCGCGGTTGACAAAATAGTTAAATTGTGATAAATTTGAGAATAAAAAATAAAAAAATAAATTCAAAAATAATTTATCAAACTTGAACCAGCCCGTGCAAAATTATGAGCGAATTATCAACAAAGCCAGCCCGAATTACCAAAGTCATCCCCGACAGCATCGCTGCGGAAATTGGATTTGATGTCGGTGACTCAATCCTTGCCATCAACGGTGAAAAACCCCGCGATTTAATCGACTATCAATTTCTGTGCGCCGATGAATTTCTCGAACTAGAAGTATTAGACACTAAAGGCAAACTCCACAAATTAGAAATCGAAAAAGATTACGACGAAGATTTAGGTTTAGAATTTGACACAGCCCTTTTTGACGGGCTAATTCAGTGCAATAATCGCTGTCCTTTCTGCTTCATCGATCAACAGCCACCGGGAAAGCGCGAAACTCTCTATCTCAAGGATGATGACTATCGATTAAGTTTTCTCTATGGTAGCTATCTCACTCTCACAAATCTTACTCAAAAAGAGTGGGACAGAATCGAACAAATGCGACTTTCTCCTCTCTATGTTTCCGTACACGCTACGGAACCGGAAGTGCGAATTCGGTTGCTGAAAAATCTCCGGGCTGGGAAAATTTTAGAACAAATCAAATGGTTTCAAGAACGTCGCCTACAAATTCACGCTCAAGTTGTTGTTTGTCCCGGCATTAATGATGGCGAACATTTAGAACGCACTTTGTTAGATTTGGCAAAGTTTCATAGGGGAAATATCCCCACGGTTGCATCGGTGGCTGTGGTGCCGGTGGGTTTAACTCGCTTTCGTCCAGCGGCAGATGAACTAATCGCTGTCACACCTGAAAAAGCGCGAGAAGTAATCGCGCAAGTGCAGAAAATTCAAGCTGTTTTGAGTCAAGGTAAAAAAGGCACAACGGCGAAAAAGCTGAAGGCAAAATTCACCCCCCCCAACCCCCCCTTGCTAAGGGGGGGAGAAGATTTAAGTTCTTCCTTAGCAAGGGGGGGAGAAAATTTAAGTTCTTCCTTAGCAAGGGGGGGAGAAGATTTAAGTTCTTCCTTAGCAAGGGGGGGAGAAGATTTAAGTTCTTCCTTAGCAAGGGGGGGAGAAGATTTAAGTTCTTCCTTAGCAAGGGCGAAAAAGCAGAATGCAAAATCCCGCTGTATTTGGCTTGCTGATGAATGGTTTTTAATTGCAGGTTTGGATTTGCCGATCGCCTCTGACTATGCAGATTATCCCCAAATTGGTAATGGTGTCGGTTCCATCCGCCAATTTATCCAACAGTTTGAAACTGCTTTCGCTAAACTGCAACCGCTGCAAGTTAATTCGGCGCGAAAATTGATTTGGGTAGTGGGAAATGCTGTGGAAAAAGCTTTTGAGCCGATCGCGCATCAGCTCAATCAAATTCCCGGCTTGGAAGTTAAGATGGTAGCATTGTGTAGCGACTATTGGGGGCAAAAAATTACTGTCACAGGTTTGCTGACAGGCCAAGACTTGCTCGCAGCTTTGCAGGGAAAAGACCTGGGAGATGGCATCCTACTGCCCTCAGTGATGCTAAAACAAGGGGAACCGCGTTTTTTGGATGACATGACCGTCTTAGAGCTTGCTAGCATCCTGAAAACGGAGATTTTCCCCGTTACAGGAGTTGAGGAACTAATCTCAGTGGCGATCGGTCTGGTGAATGCTGAGGTGCGATCAACTAATCAACAGACAAAATAGGTGTAACACCTTTTTTGAGTTTCAGAATGGAGATATGGTGAGAGCAGTTTTGCCGATCGGGAAATTTGCAGGTACTCACCTCGGCACTTATTCTAAGCTGGGACTTCTGAGTTTAAACTGAAATTAGAGACCTCTGTCTTGCTTAAAAATTGTCTCTGGAATTGCAGAATAATTTAAAATTTATGCGTGTTTTTCGTCAAATCGTGGTAGTAGGAGTAGGTGCTGCAATTACTTTCGGCAATGTGGGACACAGTGCTGCTGCACAGTCTGCGGCTCAGTCCCCGGAGAATTCGGCCCAAAGTAATCAGCTACCTGTGGGAGAGAATCTTAAATTAGAATCGCAAACAACCCCAGAACAACCATTAGAGTCGATCGCCCTTTCCCCCTCAATTCAGTCTCAGGACAACTGGGCGACAGCTAATCCCCAGCCACTAGGCTCTAATTCCCAAAATGCTGACCAAACTCCACCAGTAGTTGGAGTCGAAAGTGCCACACCAGCACCAACTGCGATCGCCCAGGGTGTACCTTCCCCCCAAAACCCGAACATCATTCCAGTACCGAGTTCCCTGACACCACCACCAAGCAATACTCCGGGCGAAAGTTTCCCCCCTCCAACTCCCAAAGGCATACTACAAACCCAGCCTCCCAGAACCCTGGAACCCAACCCCAATCCGCTGTTGTTTCCAACTCAACCAGAGGATGTCAGGATTGAAGAAACTCAGTCCATTAGCTTGCAACAAGCAGTGGACCTCGCCCGTCGCAACAGCCAAACTCTGCAAATTTCTCAACTGCAATTACAACAAACTCAAGCAGCCGTGCGGGAACAACAAGCAGCTTTATATCCAGACCTCAATTTTCAAATGAACGCGACCCGCTCTTTGAGCGCCGGTGGAGAAATCCAAGTGCGGAGTCAGCAGCGAATCAACAACTTTCAAGCAAACCAAACCGGACGGCCGGCCGCCCAAGCCACCCCAAATTTCGCCAGTAACAGTCTCAACAGCACTTTGCAGTTAAGCTACGACGTTGATTTGTTCGGCCGCCGGAGTGCTAACATCCGCGCCGCCCAGGAACAGTTGCGCTTGCGAGAACTGGAAGTGGAACGCCAAGCCGAACAACTTCGCTTTGATGTGACTGATGCTTACTACAACCTGCAAGATGCAGACGGACAAGTGGCGATTCGCCAAGCATCGGTGAGAAATGCTCAACAAAGTTTGCGGGATGCCGAAGCCCTGGAACGGGCAGGAGTAGGAACTCGCTTTGCCGTGTTGCAGGCCCAGGCCAATTTGGCCAACGAACAGCAGCAGCTAGCCAATGCCCGCCGCGATCAGCGCATCCGCCAGCGTCAGTTGTCTGAGCTGTTAAATATCAGTCAGTCCTCGAACTTGACGGCGGCGGACCCGGTGGAGCAAGCGGGTTCTTGGAGGCTGTCTTTAGAAGAAAGTATCGTGCAGGCTTTTAAAAATCGTGCTGAGTTGGAACAGCAGTTGGTACAGAGGGATCTGAGCAAGCAGCAGCGTCGATCGATTTTGGCCGGGCGTTTGCCTCAACTGAATGTTTCGGGCAGTTACAACGTGCAGGGGCAAAACTCTGAGAACCCTAACCCCTTTGCCGCTCACGGCTGGGCGGACGGTTATGCCATCCAGGCAAGTCTGACTTGGAGTATCTTTGACGGGGGCGCAGCCAAGGCGAGGGTGAAACAGCGCGATGCTGATATTGCGATCGCCGAAAGTAGATTCGATCAAACCCGCAACCAGGTGCGCCGGGAAGTGGAACAAGCTTATTTTGGCTTGGAGTCTAGTTTTGAGAATATCGAAACTTCTGAGGCTGGGGTTTTGCAGTCGAGGGAAGCCCTGCGTTTGGCCAGACTGCGCTTTCAAGCTGGTGTCGGTACTCAGACGGATGTGATTCAGGCGGAAACGGATTTGACTAGGGCTGAAAGAAACCGACTTTTGGCAATTATTGGCTACAACCGCTCGCTTTCGTCTCTCCAGCGGGCGGTGAGCAATCTTCCTGGTAACAATCTCTCCAGAACTCCTTGAGCTGGGGGCATTTTCCTTGGACGATCGGAAAAATAGGCGATCGGGTATTTAAATGTCCGATACAATAGTTAATATTTTGTAATAAAGAACCAAGTCACTGCGTTAAGGAATCGGTAATGGGCAATATCAAGTTTGTGAAGGAAAATCAGGAAGTCATCGCAGCAGACGGAGCCAATTTAAGGTTCAAAGCTCTAGAAAACCGCATCGATTTGTACACTTTTTCGGGAAAGATGATGAATTGCGGAGGCTACGGTCAATGTGGCACTTGCATCGTGGAAATTGTCGAAGGTAGTGAAAATCTTTCCCCCCGCACTGACTTTGAGAACCGCAAGCTCAAGAAAAAGCCCGATAACTATCGGTTGGCTTGTCAAGCTTTGGTCAATGGCCCAGTGAGTGTCAAGACCAAGCCATAACTGCCACTGGGCATGGGGCTCGCGGCTGTTTCATTCTCCGAAAAACAGGGATAAGGTAGGGGTAGTGCCTTTCTGTGCCTACCCCCCTCTTACTTTCCAATTCTCTGCCTTCTGCCTTTGATACCAATTTAATGTGAAGTTGCATATATCTCGATCCCCCTAAATCCCCACCCCCCCCTAGCCCCCCCCAAGGGGGGAAGGGGGACTTTGAGCAGAATCTTGTTCCCCCCTTATTAAGGGGGGTTAGGGGGGATCAGATTCTATGCAGCCTCATAAAAAACTGGTATGAGTGGTATCCTAGTTGTGTGTATTTTCATACTTTTTAGATAGAGGCTGGCGTCTTCATGGAAGTTAACGATCTAGGGTTTGTGGCAACCATTCTATTTGTACTGGTTCCCAGTGTTTTTCTAATCATTCTGTACATTCAAACAGCTAGCCGTCAAGGCAGAAAAGATTAGTAATTTCTGCTATTTTTGTCTGGTTTTGTGTATGGCAAAAAAAGCGTCAACAGCTATTTGCTTTGGCGCTTTTTTAATTGTTCATACCGATTTTAGATTGGGGATTTTGAATTTAGCCTCTCGTCCGGGCTAGCAATACGGGACAATTGGCATAGACTCGCACGTAGTCGGAAAGAGAGTTTCCTAGGAGTCGATCGAGATCGACAAAGGACTTGGCAACACTAGGACGGCGATCCGGTGAACCAATTACTAATAAGTCAGCATTCAGTTCATCTGTAAACCTACAAATTGCTTCCCCAGGCTTGCCTGTGGCACTAACGCAGCGGTAGCTAACTCCCATTTGTTTCGCCAGTGCTACTGCGGGCGCTAATACGGGGTCTTTTTCAGCACTTGCTGTCACATCTTCCGTCGCTTTTCCAGTCAAATCTTTAGTGACGTGGACTAAAATTAGTTGTCCGCCATTAATATCCTTGACTAAAGATAGGGCCAGATCCAAGGATTGTTTGGCGGATTCCGATTTGTCGATCGCCACCATAACACGCTTAATTTTTTTGACGTAAATATCGTCTTTTACTAATAGCATCGGCCGGGATGTTAGCTGGAAAACATACTGACTGACCGAATTTTCCAGAATAGATTGCAGTCTGCCAAACCCCCGTGAACCCATGATTACCAAGTCAGATTGTTCTTCTTCAGCCACTTGGCAAACAATCGTTTTTGGGTCTCCTTGTTTGAGGCGGGGATTGACTTTGCTAGGGTCTATTTTTAAAGATTGAACCGCTTGTGCTAAGATCTTGCCTCCTTCTTCTAACTTGTCGGCCATTCCGTCCGATGTTACTTGAGGTGGCACGACGTGCAAGACAGTGACAGAGGTTTGTTGCAAGGAAGGGATGTCCATCAACATATTAAACATCTCTTCGCACAGACCGCGGCCAGCCACCGCTACTAAAATTTTTTCTATCATGGTTTCTTTTGTGTGGAAAAAAGTTGAGTTTTTGTGTACGAGGTGGAACTCGCCACCCAAAGGCAGAACTCGTTAGTTACAGATGCAGTCAAAACATCAGATATCAACATTTTGACCTTTCTGCCTTCAGCATAGGCCACTTCTGCCTTCGGGTAGTCGGAGTTGAGAAATCTAGTTTGCTAAAGTCAAGCATAAGCTTGAAGTTTGCTTTATGATTTGTAGAAATGTAGCGTTTTGGAACGATTTGTAAAGTGTTAGAGAACGATCGAACTCAACCTCAACTCGCACCTGCGGGCGCTATTCAAAGTCTGTCTTCGATGGAATCTGGAGGCTGGTTTGAATATTTGGTGCGAGTATACCCTCACCATACCGACTACAGCGGTGCCGTTTGGCATGGTACTTACCTTACCTGGATGGAGGAAGCCCGCGTGGAAAGTTTGCGATCGATCGGCATTGAGTATGCTGATTGGGTGGCCCAGGGCTTAGAATTGCCCGTGGTGGAACTTTCCTTGCGCTACCACCGCGCCCCACAGATGGGACAAGCTGTGGCCATCAAAACGCGGATGTCTGCTAGTGAAGGTGTCCGGCTGCTTTGGGACTACGAAATTCGATCGGCTGACGGCGAGGAATTGTATGCGACAGCCCAGGTAACTTTGGTGGCGGTAGATGGCGAGAAGGGTAAAATTATTCGCCAATTACCACCACTGCTGAAGGATGCTTTTGCAAGACTTTCTATTAAACCTTGAGCCGAAACTGCTGTGATAGCAGAAGGAATAAGGAACAAGGAACCAGGAAGAAGGAAAATGTCAAAACAACTGGAAATGCCAGAAACAAATATCGATCTACAACAGGAAAAATTAGAGGTAAATGGTTTAAATCCTGCCTTAAAACCTCAACCTAAAACCAGTCTTGTTTTGGCAAACCAGGATGATGATGTTAACAACGATACACCAAGGGATACTCAAGGGAAGTTGTGGGCGATAGTTTCACTTTCGGCGGCGCTTTTAGCTGTCTCTTTTGCAGCCATTTTCATTAGGTTAAGCGAAGGGGAAATCAGTGCTAATGCTACTGTTTTTAACCGTTTGTGGATCGCAACTTTGGTGTTTGCAGTCTGGAATGGTGTCGGTGAAGCCCGCCGTCGCATCTCTGATGCAGAACCTCAAATGCGATCGAACTATACCTACCGCGATTTGATGCTATTAATTGCGGTAGGTATCGTTTCTTCGGCTTCCTTGGGTTTTTGGGCTTGGTCTCTGACGAGGACGAATGTCGCTAATTCTACTGTACTGAGAAACTTAACTCCTTTGTTTACAACTTTGGGAGGTTGGCTGCTATTGGGCCGCCGTTTTGACCGCAGGTTTTTAGTCGGAATGGCGGTAGCTTTGGCAGGGGCTATCGCCATCGGGTTTGATGATTTACAAACTGCCGGAGAGAATCTGACTGGCGATTTGGCTGCTCTTTTATCGGCAATGTTCTATGCAGGAAATCTGCTGATAGCAGAACATTTACGGACCAAGTTCCCGGCGACAACTATATTAATGTGGCGCTGTTTTATTGGCAGTCTCTTGATTTTGCCACTGGTGTTGCTCGCGGGCGATCGCATTTTCCCTTATTCTTGGCAAGGATGGCTAGCCGTAATTGCTCTAGCCGTGATTTGCCAAGCTTTCGGTCAAGGACTTCTCATCCACAGTCTCGGCCGTTTATCATCAGGTTTTGTGGCTCTTTTCCTGCTGTTAGAACCTGTGATTACTGCCATATTAGCTTGGATACTCTTTTGCGAAAATTTGAGTTTGTTTAACTGGCTGGCTTTTTCTGTAGTTTTGGCTGGGATATACATAGCAAAATCTAGCGATTCTGCGGAAAAAAACATCAAACAAAAAAAACTAAAATTAGACAGATAGGAAGTAGGCATTATGGTTGCAACATCATCAATTGGGATGAATCCCTCGCATTACGACTTTAGTCTGCTACCTGAATATTTGGAAGTATTTTTTACTAAATTGCGGATTGCAGTGGTATTCGGCGGCGACTGCAACAAACCAGGCTCTGTGATTTACAAAACTCACAATCCCCGCGCTTGGAAAAGTTATGAAGTGGTAGCCAGAGAAATTGCCACTTCCTTAAAAGAAGTAGGATTCAAGCAGGTTTTTTTGATGCCTGACGATCTGAATTTGCCAGACAAACTCAAGGCAGAAAATATCCATTTAGTCTGGATGAATACCGGAGGCGTTCAGGGATACAATCCGGTTTGTCACACTCCCGCTTTGTTAGAAATGTTGGGAATGCCTTATATTGGTCATAACCCTTTAAATAGCTCTATTTTAGATAACAAGCACGCCTTTAAACGGGAACTGCAATCAGTCGGAATCAAAACGGCTCCGTTTATCATTTGGCATCCTTCTCAAGGCATATTTAAACCAAAATTGCAAGACCGTTTTGCCATTGCTTTTGGTGATTATTCTGGACCTTTTATCGTCAAGCCAGTATCCGGTAGAGCTTCGTTACACGTTCATTTTGTCGAAACAATTGAGGGTTTGTCTCAAGCTATTTCTGCTGTTCATCATGCAACTCACAATACTGCTTTGATTGAAAAATATTTACCGGGACGAGAGTTTTGTGTGGCTGTTTGTGGCTACGTTACTCATGCTCAAGGCAGTTTTTCTAAACAGCAAAAACCCTTTGCTTTTTCCACGATCGAACGGGTTTTGGACTCTGATGAATTAATCTTTACTTCTATGGATAAAAAAACGATTACTGCCGATCGCGGAAAGTTGATTGGCCCAGAAGAACCGCAATTAAAGCAGGAGTTAATTGAATTAGCCCAAAAAATTTATTGGGAGTTTAGTCTCAATAGTTTGGTGCGGATTGATGTCAGGTGCGATGAGAATGGGGAATTTTATGTTTTGGAGGCTAATCCCAAACCGGATCTGAAACGCCCTGCGGAAAATGTGACCAGTTTAGTTGCTCTTGGTTTGGCGGAATATAAGATGACTTATAATGATTTGATTTTGAGTTTGATCGCCGATCGCCTAGATTATTTACTCATGAAAGATATTGGTATTATTTCTCATATTGTGGATTTGCTTCATTTCTCCTAACTCTCTAAAGGCTGATGACTTCAACCTCTGCGATCGCTGCGGAGGTTGTAAAGAAATATAAATAGTCTTAAAAAAATTAAATTTGGGAATAATTTGTGATATGATAGACTGCACTACCTATAGCAATCCTAAATGAGTCGTAAATTTTTTACCCCACCCCAACCCTCCCCTTGAATCAGGGGAGGGAGTAAGAAATTCACAAATGATTTAGGATTGCTATATTGACCGAAGGTATATTTTGTGTCATAACACATTAAGAATGTTTAAATTTTCTCAATTAAATAAAGCAAATGGAAGCATTACTCTTATTAATAGGATTTGGGGGCGGGTTGCTAGTATGTTGGCTAATCTTGAATGAGCGAAATAAGCGCAACTTGATGCGGATAGACAAATCCCAGCAGGCTCTGTCGCAGTTAGCCTCGGAGTTGGGGGTGAAAAATGGGGAAATTAGGCAGAAAATTCAGGAAGAAAATCAGCTAAATTTGAAAATTTCGGAGCTGGAAAATTCCTTAAACCAAAGGAATGAGCAACAATACTTGTTAAATACGCAAGTCTCGGAATTGGAAGAGATGTTGGCACTAATGACTGAAGATAGAGCCCAGGTTGACGCTCTGGTTTTAGACTTGCAATTTCAATTAGAAAGTGCTAGAGAAAATCAGTTATCTCTGTCGGAATTTGCCGAAGTTAAACATCAATTAGACATAGCCGAACAAGAGCGATCGCAACTGAAATTACAATTAGAGCAAACTCAAGCAGAGTCAGAACCATTGTACCAAGAAATTGGCTTGTTTCAGGCGAAAATAGCGGAAATAGAAGGTGAATTAGCAGCGGCTAATCAAGAAAAGTTGCAGCTACAGTACCAAGTGGCGGAAAGCAAAATCAAGTGCGATCGCGCTGTGAAAGAAAAAGAGGAAATTTTATTTAAAAAATCTAATTTACAAGCTCAGCTAGATATTCTCGAAGAAGAAAAATTGGTCTTCGTAAATCAGTTATCAGAAGTAGAATATCAGCTTGAAAGTTCTAATACTGAACGACAATTGTTACATATTCAATTACAAAATGCTAGCCAAAAGCAAACGGAAATTCAACCGCAATTATTAAATCTGGAAAAACAGTTGGAGTCTCTGATTGAGGAACGGGAAGCTTTAAGTTATCAAATTTTAGAATTAGAGCCGAAATTGGCAAATGTAACTCAAGAAAAAGCGCAACTGAACGATCGACTGTCTGAATCGCAAGTCCAGTTAGAATCAGAGCATGAAGAACTCTCCCAAATGAAACGGGAACTATCGGAAGCTCAATCTAATTTAGAAGCAGCGAATCAGGAGATAACTGAATTAAAAGCTCTAATTGTGGCGGGGGAAAATCAGTCAAGGATGATTTCGCAAGAGCGAGAAGATTTGGTACTACAATTAGAGGCTGTCGAGGATAAAATAAATCAAAATGAGCAAGCTCTATCGCAGTTTCAATCTCAGTCTTCCCAACTACAAGCTGATTTAGAAAAATCTCAGCAAGAGCGATCGCAATATTACACGCAAATTGCCGAAATGCAAAGTCACTTAGAGACGGCGCAACAACAGCAAGCTAACCTGACAGCTCAAGTATCCGAATTAGAGCAGAGTCGCTCCCAATTACAGTCAGATTGGGAAACAGCAAATCAAGAGCGATCGCAATATTACACGCAAATTGCCGAAATGCAAAGTCACTTAGAGACGGCGCAACAACAGCAAGCTAACCTGACAGCTCAAGTATCCGAATTAGAGCACAGTCGCTCCCAATTACAGTCAGATTGGGAAACAGCAAATCAAGAGCGATCGCAATATTACACGCAAATTGCCGAAATGCAAAGTCACTTAGAGACGGCGCAACAACAGCAAGCTAACCTGACAGCTC
>NZ_JBGJZU010000062.1:0-23626 GCF_041354475.1 Microcoleus sp. | reverse complement strand
AAGTATCCGAATTAGAGCACAGTCGCTCCCAATTACAGTCAGATTGGGAAACAGCACATCAAGAGCGATCGCAATATTATACGCAAATTGCCGAAATGCAAAGTCAATTAGAGACGGCGCAACAACAGCAAGCTAACCTGACAGCTCAAGTATCCGAATTAGAGCACAGTCGCTCCCAATTACAGTCAGATTGGGAAACAGCACATCAAGAGCGATCGCAATATTACACGCAAATTGCCGAAATGCAAAGTCACTTAGAGACGGCGCAACAACAGCAAGCTAACCTGACAGCTCAAGTATCCGAATTAGAGCATCAGTTAGCAAATTTCGATCGCGAAAAGTTGCAACTAAGTACACAACTATCAGAAATCCCAGCACAATCCCTCACGGGCGATGGAGAAATTGAAACACCCGCTGCTGAATCTGAGGAAATTGCAGCATCAACTTTCCACGATCGAATCTCCAATAGCCTAGAACTGGTTGTTTGTCAACAAGGTCAAGGTAATTATACTACAATTAACGAAGCACTACAAAATGCAGCACCAAACACTCGAATTTATGTGAATCCTGGCTTATATTTAGAAAGTCTCATCCTCGATAAATCTGTGGAAATTATCGGTAAAATAGAAGCGGGAAGTATTGTTGTTCAAAGTACCAATTCTAACTGCCTAAAAATGCAAACAGCATCGGCTTTAGTGCGAGGTTTAACCCTAAATGCTACGGGGAACTATTATGCGGTTGATATTCGTGAAGGAGAGTTAGTCATCGAAGATAGCGATATTACTTCTGCCGACTATTCTGTGGTGGGAATTTGCGGGCATAATGCTGCTTCTGTAATGCGTCGCTGTCAAATTCATGACGGGATATGGAACGGAATTTTTATGTCCGATAGCGCCCAACTAACGGTGGAAGATAGTCATATTTTTGGCAACGGTACTGTAGGAATTGGTGTCGGATTGGGAGGGAAATTGATTGTACGCAGGTGTCGAATTACTGGTAATGGCTCTGAGGCGATCGCACTTTATAGAGATGCTATTGCGAAGGTGGCAGATTGCGATTTGACAGGCAATTCTGGCGGTGCTTGGCGACTGGTAGATAATGGATATGTGGAAGGAAAAAATAATCAAGAATAAATATACAGCGATTCCCGCTGCAAGAGCGACGCACAAACATGAATCCTCAACATTTAATAAATTGGTTTGTTAATTGCTCCAGGGAGCATCCCGATTTTGGGAAACACGCCTAGAGGGGCTTTCGCATTCGCGTTGAAAATCTCTGATCTATCTATAATATCGTTTCCGGTTGTATCGGAATGATTAAACCACAGAGAACACAGAGGACACAGAGAAAGAGAAGAGAGAAATAATAATTCCGATGTCAACGGATTTGATATAAGATATGGGCGCGAATGCGAATCCCCTACAAAAATGCGATGCACCCCACTTTTGTACCTCATAACAGCAGGAACCGCTGTAGCAATCCTTGGGGGAGTCGTAATTTTTTTACCCCACCCCAGCCCTCCCCGCGAGTTCGGGGAGGGAGTAAGAAATTCAGAAATGATGCGAGAATTGCTATATCTTCTAAATCAGGACCGCTGATATCGCATTCCCGGTAACTGGGACACTAATCCTAATAATTCTAATTGCAATAGTGCACTAGAAATTTTGCCGGTATCTAATCCTGTGGCTTGGACAATGCAATCAAAAGCAATCGGACCAGATTCGATCGCACTTAACACCAAAGCTAATTCCCTATCCAATGCTGGCTCTTGCTTTTGTGGAGGCGGATTGACTGGAAATAGGGACAATTGTTGGGGACAATCCAATTTGGGGATAGCTCCCAGCATTTCTAACAATCGTTCTTCGCTCAAAAGTCGATCGCTATTGGGCAGAATTGGATGAGCACCTTTACTCAATAATTCCAAACATCCAAAGGAAAGTTCATCATCTAATCTTGATGTCAAAACATAGACATCCCGGCAAAAATCATTAGCTTGATAAGCGGTAATTAAAGCACCAGATTGGCGTGGAGCTTCTATGACTATGGTAGCACGAGTTAAACCAGCAATTATCCGATTTCTCCGGGGAAAATTAGTTTTATTTGGTTGAGTACCAGCGGGATATTCACTAATTGCTAATCCCTGCTGCAAAATGCGATCGTACAACTTATCATTTTGCCTAGGATAAACGATATCAACTCCCGTGCCTAATATGGCAAAAGTCCGCCCTCCCGCACCCAAACAGCTTGTATGAGCTTCTGTATCGATTCCAGCCGCCAATCCCGACACCACAGTAAAACCGCTTTTAGCTAAAGCAGCACTAAATTTACGAGCCCATCGTCTACCATATTCCGAAGGAGAGCGAGTACCCACAATTGCTACTGTGGGCGTAATTCCTTGACTTTCTTTGGTATCAACTGTACCCCGATAATATAAGACTGCTGGCGGATTGGGAATTTCTAATAATAAACGAGGGTAATCTCCATCGGCTGGTGTCCAAAAAAGGGGATTTTTGATGAGATGTTGTTCAATAAATTGTTCGGGATTAATCTTTTTTCGTTCTGCTATTACTTTTTCAATAGTCTGTTTACCAAAGCCTTCAACTTGGCATAAATCTAGGGATTTTGCCGTCCAAGCTGTTGCTAAACTCTGAAAATGTTCCTGCAATCTTTGTAATAAAATCGGCCCGATGCCGTTAATTTGAGACCAAGCCACCCAGTAAGTGCGTTCTTCTGTCATGAATTGCCCTCAATTACTGTTGATTTAATTAGTTATGGACATCCCCAAAATTATTCTGGGCTTGGCATTCTGCTGTTCCAAGACTGGCTTTTTAGGAGATGTCTATTTTATCATTTTTCAACAACGAGTTTATTGATATTTTTGATACCCGATTTCCCAGAATTTGTTGGGTATCTGACTATAGGGTGATGGAACCGGAGCCGATCGCTACCATCTATCCTTTCGGGAAAGTGGCAGAGTGGGAATTGTTGGCACTTTTCCTGATAAATCAGAGGCTGGGCGTATTTTGGAGATAGTAAGCCAAACTCTCTGGCCTAGCGATTCTGGCTGCTGACACTAGAATCGCGATCGCCCGATGAGCGATCGGCAAGCACTAACTCCTCCTAAGTAATTTTACGCTTATGCGAGTATCAAATGTAGCTTTTTTGACTCTGGCTGCCCTCGCATCCCAGAATTTAACTGCTAATGCTAGCAAAACTCCCGCTCCACCTCCCGCTGCTCCTCAAACACCACAAAGCAGCAACTTTGTGGATGCCATAAATAATACCGTAGCCCGTCCCGCTCATTCTATTAGCGCCCCAGAGACGATCGCCCACGAACAATTTTCCCCACGCATTGCTGTCAAATCCCAGACAGGTTTGCTGGTAGCGACAGCGCCACCCCAGTCATCTACCCCAGCCAAAACCCAGGAAAAAACTACATCTTCATCCGGCGATGAATTGACCAAATCCTTACAAGAAACTTGGCTAGCTAAATTAATCGAATCCGGTACTCAAACCATCCCCCAAGCTCGCGATGCTTTCGATTTTCTCTCACCCCGCGCTGGTGGCAATATCGACTCGGAATATAGTTTTAATCATACTGTAACTTTGCTTAATATTTTGCTGATTCTGGGGACCATATTTCCCCCAGTTAGCATTGCTTTTTTTTGGATGATGCGACGGCTGGTAGTCAGACAGTTGGTGGCTGATGCCAATAAACGATTACAGGGAATTGGTGTATTAGAATCAGAATTAATCAATTCTAGTCAGTTGAATCAAAAATTGAGAGATGAATTAGAAGCACAAATGAGTGCCGCCAAACAATCCATTGATTTTTTAAGTAAAGAAACTGAAGTTTCTAAATCTTCTGTCGAGCAAATAGAAACTCTCAAGTCTCAATTTCTGATGCACCTGCAAGTTTTGCTGACTGAAGTTTACGAAAAAAAATCTCAAATTGTTCAAGAAATTTCTCAACTCCCCGCCGTGGTAGCCCAGGAAGTTGTCAAAGTCCCACCAACACCTCCCTCCAACAACTCCCCAGAGTCACAAGTAGATTCGGTTTCTAGTGAGGACAATAATTTGATTGCTGATGATTATATCAAGCAAGGGGAAGGGCTTTATTTTCAAGGCAAATATGATGAGGCAGTAGTCTGCTTTGAAAAAGCTATTTTAACGAATAATAATTTAGATATGGCTTGGTATTGGCGCGGAAATGTGTTAATAAAATTGCAAAAGTACGAAGAGGCGATCGCCTGTTATGACCAAGCCATATCTATTAAATCAAATAACTACCAAGCCTGGTATCATAAAGCTAATTTGCTGGGAAAATTGCAAAAGTACGAAGAGGCGATCGTCTGTTACCAGCAAGCAAGTGCGATCGAACCCACAAATTATGCTCCCTGGCACAATATCGCAGCTTTATTGGGGAAATTGCACCACTACGAAGAGGCGATCGCCAGTTACGATCGCGCCCTCGCCATCAAAGCAACCGACAGCGAAATTTGGCACAACCGAGCCGTGATGTTGGGCAAAATACAGCAGTACCAAGCAGCAGTCGATTCCTACGATCGAGCGATTGCCATCTATCCCAATAGATACGAAACCTGGTACAATCGAGGTAATGTGTTGTGGAAATTGCTGCGCTACAAAGATGCGATTGATTCCTACGATCGAGCCATCAGCATCGCCCCAGACAAATATGAAGTTTGGTACAATCGAGGTGCTGTTTTGGGCAACATACACCGCTATCTGGATGCGATCGCATCCTATGACAAAGCCATTGCGATTAAATCAAACGACTTTGAAATTTGGCACAACCGAGGTACAGCTTTCGAGAAACTGTTGGATTACGCACCCGCGATCGCATCTTACGAAAAAGCGATCGAAATTAACCCTCAGTGTTATGAAGCTTGGTTTGGTAAAGGTGAAGCCTTAGCAAAATTGTACCGAAACCAAGAGGCGATCGCAGCCTATGAACAAGCGGTTGCGATTAAGCCAGATTCCTACAACGCTTGGCATCACTTGGGGACAGCGTTGTCGCAATTAAAGCGCTATGAAGAAGCAATGACAGCCTACGATCGAGCCATCGCTATCCAGCCAGAAAACGAGGAAGCAAGGCGCGATCGCCGCACTCTCATCTCAGAACTATAGCAGATGTTGAAGGCAGAAGGAATAATCGCCATAGAACCCCGACTTTGTAAAGAAGTCGGGGTTCTGTGTTTGATGTTTTTGCCAGTTAGATTTATCTGTCATGGGGCATTTGAGGCGGAGCCTCCAGATATTTATTCCCAGACAGAGCCTGGGAACAAGGATGCAACTAATTACCTATTACCCATTACCAGTTCTCGATCTTACCTCCTATGAGATCTCGAAAGGCTGTATCTATTTTTTCAACAATTGTCCTGAAAATATCTCATTGTTTAGAAGCATAGAGGTGGACTATATAGACAATTATCTATCCGCAGATATCGCTGGAATAACTATTAAGATTACCGCCTAATATTTCAAACAAATGGGAACTTTATCCGAGCAGCTTTCTTCTGAGATATTAACAGGGTAGGAAAACAGATTTACCAGACGAGGTACTAGCAAGCAAAGATTGCCCTAGGCAATTATTTGACTTAACGGATAAGTATAGTCAATTCTGACATAAATACCGGATTGTTGCACCAATCATACGTCTATAAAAATAGTGCAATAAATCCCTAAAAAAATTCTACAGGTGCTTCTACTAAAGGCAAAAAAAACTAATCTGTGGAATTAAAAAAATGGCAAACATAACAGGAACTCTAGGCGCAGATCTCATACCTGGAACTTTACCAGACGGTCGCGTAATTAGCCTAGGCAGCTTGCTAGGCGACGATACAATCAGTGGACTTGACGGTAATGATGCCATCGGTGCAGGGTCAGGAAACGACCTCGTATTCGGCGGCCCCGGCAATGATATTCTTAATGGCAACGAAGGCGACGACCAAGTATACGGTGGCAAAGACGACGACCAAGTATACGGTGGCAAAGGCAACGACTTAGTAAGAGGCGACATCGGCCGCGACAGCGTGTTCGGTAATGACGGCAACGACTCGATATTCGGCGGTAAAGACAACGACTCGATGTTCGGTGGTAAAGGCAACGACTTGATTCTGGGCGACCTCGGCGACGACGTACTCTACGGCGACCTTGGTTCTGATACCATGAGCGGTGGTGGTGGAAATGACCTGTTTGCGATCGGGCGAGTAGGCGACGGCAAACCCACAGCCACTACTGGCGGCCCCAGCGTCTCCGATGCCGACTTCATTACTGACTTTCAACTCTCCGGGAACGATGTCATCCAGTTATTTGGCGGACTGCAATTCAGCGATTTGCAATTCATCGACGGCACCGGCTCCAACGGCATCAGCATCGGCAACACCCTCGTTCGCGATACCGGCACCGGCGAATATTTAGTCAACCTCCAAGGTTTGACTGCTGCACAACTGAGCGCAAATCCGGGTTGGTTTCAATCATCCGGGGTGCCCACACCCACACCAACCCCCACACCAACCCCCACACCAACCCCGGCACCCACACCGACACCAGGAACAACACCTACAAGTGTCTTCAGCTTCAGCACAAATAATTACTCTACCCCTGAAGGCAGTCCCGCCACAGTCACAGTGATTCGCACGGGCAATACATCGGCTCCCGGAAGCATCAGCTTTGGTACCGTTGATGGTTCAGCCCTTTCTACCGGCTCGGCTACTGATTATACTGCCACCACAGGAACGCTCAATTTTGCGGCCGGGCAAACTAGCGCCACTTTCACTGTCCCCACTTTGGCCGATGCTATTAGCGAAGGCCCAGAGACAGTCAATGTATTTCTCAACAACGGTAATGTAGGTACTCTGAATCCAGCCACTGTTACCATTTTTGATGGTGGAAGTGCCCCAGCTCCGACTCCGACTCCGATTACAACTCCAACGCCTGCAAGCGTCTTTCAATTCAGCCAAGGCAGTTACACGGTGAATGAAGGCGGTGCCGCCACCATTACAGTCACTCGCACTGGTGGCACTGGTGCAGCAACAATTAACTACGCCACAGTTGACGGTTCAGCTACTTCTAGCGGGACAGCACCTGACTACACCGTTGCTGCGGGTTCCCTCAACTTTGCGGCGGGGCAAAATAGCGCTAGTTTCACGATTACTGCTCTGAGCGACATGATGCTGGAATCGCCAGAAACCGTAAACTTAGTGCTCAGTGGCGGTACTGTCGGCAGCAATCCGGCAATCTTGACGATTAATGATGTTGTGCCGACACCCACTCCAGTTCCGACTCCGACTCCAGCCACTGCGACAGCAACCCAGTTCGTTTTCAGTGCGGCTACTTTCAGCACCCAGGAATCATCTGGCTTTGCTACGGTGACAGTCAATCGCGTCGGGCCCAATACGGCTCCCGCAAGCATTAGCTACGGTACTCTTGACGGCACGGCATTATCGACTGGGACCTCGGTTGATTATTCCTCTGCTGCTGGTGTACTAAACTTTGGCCCTGGGGAAACTTCCAAGACTTTCAGCATCTTTGTCAATCCTGATACACTGCCTGAAATGAGTGAGACTGTTAACCTATTTCTCAACAACGGCCCCGTCGGCACTCCGTCAACAGCAAGACTAGACATTATTGACGGTAGCGGCAGTGCATCTGGCAATGTCTTCCAGTATAGTGCGTCTAATTACGGCACGATCGCCACTCAGGGCGGTGGCACAACCGTTACAGTTAGTCGCTCAAGCGGCCTAGGTGCAGCATCGGTTGACTATATTATTCTGGCGGGTACTCCCGGCAGCGGCCCTGCACCTGTATTTGGTACAGACTACTTGCTTAGCCCAGGCGGCACCACTGGCGGTACTCTGTCATTTGCCAATGGCCAACTCAGCCAGACATTTACGGTTCAAGACAACCAATTTAGTACCAATAATGGGACTGTGCGCTTAGGTCTTGCTAACCCTACTGCTGGCTACAGTTTCGGCAGTACAGCGGCAACAAGCATTACTCTGATCTAAGGTGATTTGCAGGGTGGAAAATGTCTGCCCTGCGCGATCGCAAAAACCTGTATTTTGAACACTTTAATTCTCTTGTTGTAGCCTGTGTTCTTTACAGACTTCCTGGATATACCGCTCCGTTTAGGGCGGTTTTTTGTTGTTTTGAAGTAATACTATTTATTAAAATACAATGGTAAACTTAGGCTAACTGCCGAAAAAGGAGAATAGTTATGTCTGTTCAGATGCAAAGACGGCTATTTACAGTCCAAGAATATCACCTGATGAGTGAGGCTGGTGTTTTTGACAAGAATGAACGAGTGGAATTGATAGAAGGAGAAATCATCCAAATGGCTGCAATTGGTAAGCGTCATGCCGCCCGTGTCGATCGCCTCGCAGACTTATTTTACGACAAAGTGCGAACAAGTGCGATCGTCCGAGTACAAAATCCGATTTGCCTTAATGATAAATCTGAACCTCAACCTGATATTGCTTTAGTACAACGTCGTGCTGATTTTTATGAAGCATCCTTACCAAATAGTCAGGATATTTTGCTGTTGGTAGAGGTAGCAGATAGTACGGTTAATTATGACCGCGATGTGAAAGTACCTAACTATGCTCGTTCTGGGATTCAGGAAGTATGGTTGTGGGATTTAGAAGCTAATTGTTTGGAAGTTTACCGCAATCCCACGGCAAATGGCTATACTTCAATCCAAAAATTTGAGCAGGGAGAAATTGTTTCACCCTTGGCTTTTCCTGATTTTGAAGTGAGTGTTAATTTGATTTTGAATTAGCCTACTTTAGCAGTATGTAGAATATTAGAAGCACAAATAGTAAACTTAGGGTAACTGCCGAAAAAGGAGAATAGTTATGTCTGTTCAGATTCAAAGACGGCTATTTACAGTGCAAGAATACCACATGATGAGTGAGGCTGGTGTTTTTGCTAATAACGAACGAGTGGAACTAATAGAAGGAGAAATCATCCAAATGGCCGCAATTGGTAAGCGTCATGCCGCCCGTGTCGATCGCCTCGCACGACTATTTAGCCAGATTTCAGAGTCTCTGGTAATTTTTCGGGTGCAAAATCCGATTTCCCTTAATGATAAATCCGAACCTCAACCTGATATTGCTTTACTCAAACCCCGTGCTGATTTTTATGAAGAATCATTGCCAAATAGTCAGGATATTCTGCTGCTGGTAGAGGTAGCAGATAGTACAGTTAATTTTGACCGCGATGTGAAAGTACCTAACTATGTTCGTTCTGGGATTCAGGAAGTATGGTTGTGGGATTTAGAAGCTAATTGTTTGGAAGTTTACCGCAATCCCACGGCAACTGGCTATACTTCAATCCAAAAATTTGAGCGGGGAGAAATTGTTTCACCCTTGGCTTTTCCTGAGTTTGAAGTGAGTGTTAATTTGATTTTGAATTAGCCTACTTTAGCAGTAGCTAGAATATTAGAAGCAAAAATAGTAAACTTAGGCTAACCGCCAAAAAAGGAGAATAGTTATGTTTGTTCAGACACAAAGACGGCTATTTACAGTCCAAGAATACCATCTGATGAATGAGGCTGGTGTTTTTGCTAATCATGAACGAGTGGAACTTATAGAAGGAGAAATCATCCAAATGGCAGCAATTGGTACTCGTCATGCTACTTGTGTGCGGCGACTGATCCGGCAGTTTCGCCAAATTCCTGAAGAAAGTGCTATTTTGGATGTTCAAAACCCAATTCGGTTAACTCAACGTACCGAACCTCAACCCGATCTAGTTTTGCTGCAATTCCGTTTAGACTGCTACGCTACAGCCCATCCAATACCGTCAGAAGTTTTGCTGTTAGTTGAGGTTTCTGATAGTACAGTTGATTTTGATCGCGATGTGAAAGTACCTAACTATGCTCGTTCTGGGATTCAGGAAGTATGGTTGTGGGATCTTGAAGTTAACTGTTTAGAAGTTTACCGTTATCCAACGGCAAATGGCTATACTTCCATCCAAAAATTTGAGCGGGGAGAAATTGTTTCACCGCTAGCTTTTCCTGATTTTGAAGTGAGTGTTGATTTGATTTTGAGTTAGCCTACTTTAGCAGTAGGTAGAATATTAGAATCAAAAATAGTAAACTTAGGCTAACCGCCAAAAAAGGAGAATAGTTATGTCTGTTCAGACTCAAAAGTGGCTATTTACTGTCCAAGAATATCACCTGATGAGTGATGCTGGTGTTTTTGCTAATGAACGAGTGGAATTGATAGAAGGAGAAATTATTCAAATGGCTGCAATTGGTACTCGTCACGCAAGTTCCGTTAAGCGTCTCACTAGATGTTTTAGCCTCATTCCAGAAGAGCTGGCAACTCTGGGTGTTCAAGACCCCATTCAGTTGACAGAAAAAACTGAACCTCAACCGGATGTTGTCTTGCTGCAACCTCGTGCTGACTACTACGCCACAGCCCATCCAGTACCGTCAGAAGTTTTGCTATTAGTTGAAGTAGCCGACAGCACTGTTGATAACGATCGCAATATTAAAGTCCCTATCTACGCTCGTTCTGGGATTCAGGAAGTATGGTTGTGGGATCTTGAGGTTAACTGTTTAGAAGTTTACCGCAATCCCACGGCAAATGGCTATACTTCCATCCAAAAATTTGAGCGGGGAGAAATGGTTTCACCGCTAGCTTTTCCTGAGTTTGAAGTGAGTGTTAATTTTATCTTGGGTTAGGGAGATTAGCTAGTAGTAGTTTGAATATTACTAGCAAAAATGGTAAGCTTAAGCCAACTGTTGAAAAAGGAGAATAGTGATGTCTGTCAAAATGCAAAGACGGCTGTTCACATTACAAGAATATCACCTGATGGGTGAAGCTGGCATTTTCGGTGAAGATGACCGAATAGAATTGATAGAAGGGGAGATTGTGCAAATGGCTGCAATTGGTACTCGTCACGCAAGTTGTGTAAACCGCCTCGCGCGAAGGTTCAGCTTGATTCCTGAAGATCTGGCGACTTTTGCTATCCAAAACCCAGTTAAGTTAACCGATCGCACTGAACCTCAACCGGATGTTGTATTGATACAACCTCGCGCTGATTACTACGCCACAGCGCATCCAGTAGCGTCAGAAGTTTTGCTATTAGTTGAGGTTTCGGATAGTACAGTTGATTATGACAGAGATGTGAAAGTATCCATTTACGCGCGATCGCTAATTCAAGAAGTTTGGCTAGTAGATTTAGTGGAAAATTGTTTGGAAGTCTACCGCCAACCAAGCCCGAACGGTTATAGTTTAATGCTCAAGTTTTGGCGCGGTCAACAAGTTGCGCCCCTGGCTTTTCCTGAGTTTGAAGTGAGCGTTGATTTTATCTTGGGTTAGGCTGATTTTTTTATGTTTAGGATTTACGCATCGAGGCTTAGAAACCGGGTTTTTTGGGTCGCAGCGCGTCCAGGACTAATATTATTAAACTTTACTAATTTCGCTGGCGATTGTAACTCGCGAAATTTCGCTCCTTCCTTCTTCCTTCTTCCTTCTTCCTTCTTCCTTCTTCCTTCTTCCTGAATTTCCCCCCTTGGGGGGGGCTGGGGGGGGTGACTTCTTCCTTCTTCCTTCTTCCTTCCTTCTTCCTGAATTTCCCCCCTTGGGGGGGGCTGGGGGGGGTGACTTCTTCCTTCTTCCTTCTTCCTTCTTCCTTCTGCTATAATCAGTTTAATTCCTCAAATAGCGCAAGTTCTATGACAGTTGCCAAACCATTTGAATTGGAAGTCACCCATCTCCCAGACCACACTGAATTACCAGAGTCGGACGGTACTTTTGTGAAAAATTTTCAAGAACTTCCTCAAAGCATTATTCTCACTGATTCACTCAGACCAATATTGCAACAAATTCATCCTGATGCACGCTACCGCATCGGTCAAGATTGCGGGATTTATTGGCGTTTAACTGACCCTCTAGAACGTGGTGCAGAAGCACCTGATTGGTTTTATGTGCCGAATGTTCCCCCACTATTAAATGGTGAGGTGCGACGTTCTTATGTATTGTGGAAAGAATACGTTGCACCGCTGATTGTTTTGGAATTTGTGTCGGGGAATGGTTCAGAAGAGCGAGATCGAACTCCGCCTCCCGAACTCGGTCAACCAGAAGCACAAAAGGTTGGCAAATTCTGGGTTTACGAGCAGGCGATCCGCGTACCTTTTTATGGAATTTATGAAGTAAAAAAAGCTGCTGTAGAAATGTATCATTTACAGGATAATCGCTATCAGCTAATGAGTGCAAATGAGCGCGGTCACTATCCAATTCCTCAGCTTGGAGTTGAGTTGGGAATTTGGCAAGGTGAATATGATGAGATGAATTTACCTTGGTTGCGTTGGTGGGATAGTGAAGGTAATTTGTTGTTAATTGGGGAAGAACGTGCGGAAAAAGAACGCCTTCGCGCAGAACGAGAGCGTCTTCGTGCTGGAGAAGAACATCTTCGCGCAGAGGAAGAACATCTTCGCGCAGAGGAAGAAAAACAACGGGCCGATCGCCTTGCCGAAAAATTGCGCGAAATGGGGATTAATCCTGATGAAGTCTGAGGTTTTTTTCGGGTGTTAAATGGGGGTACGATCGCACTTTGTGCAACTCTAGAAATATCAGAAATCTGGAAAGTGCGATCGCACTTCCCATCTCCCCATCTCCCCATCTCCTCACCCCATCCCCTTATTAAGATTTCCTTAATTGCTTTGATCGGATACAGACATCAGTGCTACTATTAAAAGCTTAGCTAGGGGTGCCCGAAAATCCGGGCTGAGAAACACCCTTAGAACCTGAGTCTGGGTAATACCAGCGGAGGGAAGCTGTTTATCAAGGAAATCAAATATGCGTACCGAATGGATCGCTAAGCGTAGCGGGCAGAGCAATGTGAGTCAAATGCACTACGCCCGCCAAGGTGTGATTACTGAAGAAATGCACTACGTCGCTAAGCGAGAAAATCTCCCGGCCGAACTGATCCGCGCCGAAGTAGCCCGCGGACGGATGATTATTCCAGCTAATATCAATCACCCGAATTTGGAACCAATGGCGATCGGCATCGCCTCCAAATGCAAAGTCAATGCTAATATCGGCGCATCTCCCAACTCTTCTAATATGGCAGAAGAAGTTGACAAGCTGAAATTAGCAGTTAAATACGGTGCTGATACCGTCATGGACTTGTCCACCGGTGGTGGTAATCTGGATGAAATTCGTACTACCATTATCAAAGCTTCACCAGTGCCGATCGGCACAGTACCAATTTACCAAGCTCTAGAAAGCGTTCATGGTAACATGGAAAGTCTGACCGCCAATGACTTTCTTCACATCATTGACAAACACGCTCAACAAGGTGTTGATTACCAAACAATTCACGCCGGAATTCTGATTGAGCATTTGCCATTAGTCAAAAATCGGATTACTGGCATTGTTTCGCGCGGTGGCGGCATTTTGGCCCGGTGGATGCTACATCATCACAAACAAAATCCCCTCTACACTCACTTTAACGACATCATTGAAATCTTCAAAAAATACGATGTTTCGTTTAGTTTGGGAGATTCTCTGCGCCCCGGTTGCACTCACGATGCTTCTGATGATGCTCAATTAGCTGAACTCAAAACATTGGGACAATTAACTCGCAAAGCTTGGGAACATGACGTGCAGGTAATGGTGGAAGGCCCAGGCCACGTTCCGATGGATCAAATTGAGTTTAATGTCAAGAAACAAATGGAGGAATGTTCCGAAGCACCCTTCTATGTTTTGGGACCCTTGGTGACAGACATTGCTCCCGGTTATGACCATATCACTTCGGCGATCGGCGCAGCCATGGCTGGTTGGTACGGCACTGCCATGCTGTGCTATGTAACACCGAAGGAACACCTCGGTTTACCCAATGCTGAAGATGTCAGAAATGGGCTGATTGCCTATAAAATTGCGGCTCACGCGGCTGATATTGCGCGGGGTCGTCCGGGTGCGCGAGACAGAGATGACGAACTCTCAGCAGCCCGTTACAACTTCGATTGGAACCGTCAATTTGAGCTGTCTTTAGATCCAGAACGGGCCAAGGAATATCACGACGAAACTTTACCAGCAGATATCTACAAAACTGCTGAATTCTGTTCGATGTGTGGGCCTAAGTTCTGTCCGATGCAGACGAAAGTTGATGCCGATGCTTTGACAGAATTGGAGAAGTTCTTGGCTAAGGAACCTGTGGCGCAACGCTAACCCGATTGATTGGTAGGGCGGGCATTTTCCGCCTTACTTAATGTTAAATTTGTTATATTAAAAGGAGTTTCGGCAAAGGAGAATCGCGATGTCCCTTCAACTTCTAAGACGGCTATTTACGGTGAAAGAGTATCATTTGATGAGTGAAACAGGGATTCTTTCTGAAACCGATCGCGTTGAACTCATTGAAGGAGAAATTATTCAAATGGCTGCAATTGGGACTCGTCACGCCACTGCTGTGAGACGACTTAACCGACTTTTCCACCGATTACCAGAAGATAGAGTTATCGTTGATGTTCAAAATCCAGTTCAGTTAAGTGAACGTACTGAACCGCAGCCTGATGTGGTATTGCTTCAATTTCGCGATGATGATTACGGGACAGCACATCCAGTTCCTTCAGAAGTGTTACTTTTAGTAGAGGTAGCTGACAGTACAGTGGATAATGACAGAGATGTCAAAATTCCGATTTATGCCCGATCGCTCATTCAAGAGGTTTGGCTGGTCAATTTAATTGAAAACTGCTTGGAAGTATACCGCCAGCCCACACCGAACGGCTATAGTTTAATACTAAAGTTGTATGCTGGTCAAGAGGTTGCACCGATCGCCTTTTCTGATTTTACAGTCAGTGTAGATTCGATATTCGGTGCGGGCGATCGCACTTCCTCAACCCCCGACTAATTTGGAATTATTTTACCACAGAGAGCGCAGAGAGCGCAGAGAAAGAGAATAGGAGAGAGATAGCATAAATTGCCTGATTGATGCCGATTAAACTGCATTTTGCAAAGGAACTTGTTTTGCAGAATATAAGACATTCTGAATAACTTCTTCAGCAACAGTTGTCACTACATTGACGCTGACACTATTACCAATTTGATGATAGGCTTTATCATCATTGGAATGCAAACTAAAATTATCTGGAAAACCTTGTAAACGCGCCGCTTCACGGGGCGTAATTCTCCGAACTCGGTGATGATGATAAACTCCTAATCTATTAGCATCGCTAGCAACAACTGTTACAGAAATATTAGCAGGGTCAAGGAATTTATATACTTCAAAGGAAAAGTTACCCGATACAGGTTTGTAAAGTTTATTATGCCGTTGCAGATACTTTTTTGTTACCAGGGAATCTAAAATTTCATCGAGATGGGGATGAGCAAAAAAAGTAGCTATTTGCTCTTTAGTTAAAAGCTTCCCATCTTGGTGGTTGCCAAATTCTTTATTGCGCCTTTTCAATATAAAAAGATTCATCAATTCAATTTCTGCGATACTGCACTCGCCTCGCAAACCCAATTCCCAAGAATGAATGGAATTGCCACCACGATAGTCGATTAGCCGCATTCCGTGCAAGCGATTGAGGTCGTTGTTAACGATTTGTTTCAAAGCCTTGACAAATTCTGGGGAACAATCATATTTTGCATCTGGATTATCTTCTAATATGTCTGCAACTGTGACTGGTTTATTTAAGGGATAAAATAATGATAGTTGTTGATGGTTAGAGGAATGGGAATCTTTTGGTCCCAAGTCGGAAATTAAGTTATATTGCGGAACAGTATTTAAAACTCCGACTAGGTAAACTCGGACGCGGTTTTGAGGTAAACTAAAGTTAGAGCTGTTGAGTACAAAATAATCGAAGCTATAACCTCGGCTGGTCATTTCGCCTTTGATAGTTTCTAGGGTTTTTCCGCTGTCGTGGGAGACAAGTCCCCGCACGTTCTCGAAAATAAATGCTTGAGGTTGGAAAGTGTCAATAAGTCGTATAATCTCAAAAAATAGTGTGCCTCTGGTGTCTCCAAAGCCTGCTTTTTTGCCTGCGTAGGAGAAAGATTGGCAAGGAAATCCTGCTAGTAATATTTGATGTTCTGGGAGTTGGTCAATTAGTCGGATATCGCCTGAAGGTGTGTCGCCAAAATTTGTCTGGTACACTGATTGAGCGTCGGGATTAATTTCGCTACTTAATACGCATTCTGTTTGCAGATTCAAGGAACTAGCGGCAGATTCAAAGGCTAATCTCATGCCACCTATTCCTGAGAATAAGTCAATGAAACGGATTTTTGGCATGGCGATTAAGCGGGCAGTCAAACCTCAGATATTCTACTATTTTTTGAGCGAGGCAGAGCCTCTAGATATTCATTACCAGGCAGAGCCTGGTAACGAGAATCTTCTTCTCTTCCTTCGTGTTCTTTGCGCCTTCGCGGTTGATTAAATCTTAGGACTTATTAGCTATCCACTCCTGAATATCCTTAATTGTAAACACCGCCTCAAAATCCAAGCCAACAGAGCGATAAAATCTCATGCCACCTATTCCTGAGAATAAGTCAATGAAACGGATTTTTGGCATGGCGATTAAGCGGGCAGTCAAACCTCAGATATTCTACTATTTTTTGAGCGAGGCAGAGCCTCTAGATATTCATTACCAGGCAGAGCCTGGTAACGAGAATCTTCTTCTCTTCCTTCGCGTTTATTCTACTATTTTTTGAGCGAGGCAGAGCCTCTAGATATTCATTACCAGGCAGAGCCTGGTAACGAGAATCTTCTTCTCTTCCTTCGCGTTCTTTGCGCCTTCGCGGTTGATTAAATCTTAGGACTTATTAGCTATCCACTCCTGAATATCCTTAATTGTAAACACCGCCTCAAAATCCAAGCCAACAGAGCGATAAAACTCCGCCCCACCTTGCTCTCTATCGATCAGAGACAAAATGCGATCGACCTTATAACCCGCACCCCGTAGCCTCTCCACCGCCTGCATCGCTGACTTACCCGTCGTCACCACATCCTCCAAAACCACCACTTTCGCACCCTCAGACAGCGTTGGCCCCTCAATATACGCCATTGTTCCATGTCCTTTGGCTTCCTTTCTGACAATCAAAGCTGGTATTGGTCGATCGCCCAAAGCCGAAACCACACTCACCGCAGTTACAATTGGATCGGCCCCCAAAGTCAAACCAGCCACAGCGTCCACATCCGCCGACAGCATCGACAACAGCAACCTCCCCGTAGCCAAAGCACCTTCAGGATGCAGTGTCACCGGTTTGCAGTTAATGTAATAGGAGCTTTTCTGTCCCGAAGACAACACAAAATCCCCCTCACGATACGCAAAAGAGCACAACAAATCCAAAAGTCGATCGCGCCACACCTTCAAATCTTCAACATTCATAACTGACACCTTGTACAAAACAAAAATAATCTGCCGATAATCAGTCTATATTGGAACCGTAATTAATTTAGAAGCTTCAATATCATGGGCCACAAGTTAAAAAGCTTAAGTAGTATATTGATGATGACAGTCGTTTCTGCCACCTTAGCATCCGTCAAACCAGCCCAAGCAGAACCAGCTAGATTTCACCCTATCTCCGACGATTTCAATCGGCAATTCTTTCAGAGTTCAGGAGACTTTTACCACAACGTCAGCCTCCAAGGTTACTTTGGCGATTACTTAGGCATCGGTTCCCCCAGCGGCGTAGTTGCCTTTCCCGAAAAAGAAATCGAGCGGGACGCCAGTCGCGTCAACGGCTTTTACCGACAAATGATGCAGCGCCAAGTTTCCAGCGATCCAATTCTCCGCGTTCCAGATGCAGTCAATCCCTTCGATTCATCTGTAATGGCACTGCCTCCAGCTTGCCAATTCGCACCCCAGCCCAGTGGCTGTTTCCCTACTGCTACCGGAGTGCAAGAACAGTTGCCCGCTTCCGAGCAACAGCCACAGACAGTGCCTGGCCCAGTTAGGGGTTTATATCAAATATCACCCAATGGCCGAAATTAAGGGCCTAGGATTTATAAGTAGTCATAGACTCAATCCGCAGAGCGAGTGGGTAGCGGGTTACTGACTAACCCTTTAATAATTAAACTTTGGGCGGATTCATCCCCCAAAGTTTGTCCTTAAGAATCCCCGCGTCTTCAGACCGGGGAGTGTCAAGCAATTGTTTACTATTAATCGATCGCCACGCACCTGACTCGCTTCACAAGATTGCGCGTACCACCTATACATAGAATATGCTGTATATCAAAAATACCCTCTCAATCTCTCAGTATAATTGCTCTGGCGATTAATTTTTTTGGTTAAGCGATCGACCTCGCAGTAGATTTTCCGCAATATTACTTAATAAATCTCCCCATCTTCATCAAAAATTTATTTAAACAGGTATTTTTCAGCAAAACTTTATAGAGATTCTCTGAAAATACTGTTAGAGTTGCTACAACATTCAAAAATAGTTTCGGATGCAAGTCGCGAAATCGGGGAATTGTTATATTTTTTTTACCCCCAGTCAGGTGTATTATGCCAAATTTAAATAGTAAAGTTTCCCTAAGTGCGATCGCCTTTATCGACACAAGAGTACCAAATTATCAAAGTTTGGTGGCTGGGGTAACACCCGGTACGGAAGTAGTGGTTTTGGATGGTAATCGGGATGCGATCAAGCAAATTACTCAAATCTTAGCTTGTCGTACCAATATTGACAGCATTCATATAGTTTCTCACGGTGCTCCCGGTAGTTTGCAAGTGGGTAATGGTAGCTTGAATGCAGATAATTTGTCAGCTTATTCGGAACAATTGCAGCAGTGGCGGAGTGCTTTTACAGACAGTGCGGATATTCTGATTTACGGTTGCAATGTGGCATCTGGGCCTCGCGTTTATCCGAGAGTCCGCCGGGGAATTAATTCCCCGTCTCATAGCGAAAGTCGGTTGAAACCGACTGGGAAAAATTCATTTATTCAGTCATCTTTAGATGACTTGTGCTATGAGACGGGGGTTTCAACCACCGGCGGTATCGGGGAACAAACGAGAAATTTAGATGTAGATTTAGATTTATATCTAGACGGTTTCACCTTCATCCAGCGAATTGCCCAACTCACAAATACCAACGTTGCCGCCTCCAAAAGCCTCACCGGAAGCGCGACAAAAGGTGGCGACTGGGAACTAGAAACAAGCACTGGATCGATTAAAACACCGCTAGTATTTGAACCAGAAGTATTAGCAGGTTACGAACACGTTTTGAATAGTTTTGGTACAGCCACAAACTTTCCCGTAAGTTCAAATCCTGTCTTCGTCGGTGTCGGTGATTTTAACGGCGATGGTATCAAAGATTTAGCTGTGGCCAACAGTGCCGCGGCCAACAGTGGCAACGGTTCTGGCACATCAATTCTGTTAGGAAATGGTACGGGCAGCTTTGGCACCGCTACTCTGTTGCCACGGGGAACAACAGCCCTTGCTGTTGCTAAATTTAATACAGATATCTATGACGACTTGGTTGTAGATAATGGCAGTGGTTCTGTATCACTATTTTTGGGGAGCAGCACTGGCTTGAGTGCTCCCACCAGCGTGACTTTAAACCCTGTCAGTGCTGCTCAATATATTGCTGTGGGGTATTTTGACAACAACAACACATTGGACTTAGCTGTGGCAACCAATCGGGGTACCGGCAGTCCCAATACTAATGGTGTTGTCTCTATTCTGTTGCAAAATCCCGACGGGACTTTTAGCGCACCAGCCAATTCTTTGGTAGGAATACAGCCCACTTCCATAACGGTGGGCGATTTTGATGGCGACGGGAAACAAGACGACTTAGCTGTGACAAGTCGCACCGGTAACACAGTTTCAATTCTGTTGGCAAACGATAGTGGAGTCTTTACCAATGGCCCAACTATTCCAGTGGGAACGGGGCCGTATTCGATCGTAGTGGGGAAGTTTGACGCCGACAATACAGACGACTTGGCTGTAGCTAATCTTACTTCTACAAACGTCTCAATTCTGTTACAAAAAACCCCTGGAACTTTTACCACTGCTCCCAATTTAGCAGTGAATACAACTTTCCTGGCTGCCGGAGATATCGACGGCGACGGCAAGTCAGATTTGGCTGTGACGAATGGTACAACTAAAGCTGTATCTGTTCTGTTGGGAAAAAGCAATGGTGAATTTAGCACTTCGATCGACTTTCCGGTAGGTTCTGCTAATTCTTCTCCCTCTTCCGTTGTACTGAAGGATATTGATGGAAATGGCAAGCTGGACATTGCTGCAACTAACTTCTCAGACAATAATGTTTCGGTGCTGCTCAATACACCCAATACAGTCAATTTCGGTGCAGCAACTTACAGCGGTACAGAAGGAAGCAGTGACACAGTAGTTAATATTCCCGTCACCATCAGCGGCACTCCCTTGGGCGATGTAGTTGTACCAATTGTTATCAATCCCAGTAGCACAGCCACCCAAAATTCAGACTACACCTTTTCACCTACTTCAATTACATTCCCCGCAGGTGCAACAGGCGTGGCACTCACCAAAAATGTTGCAGTTACTATCAAACCCGACAATCTACCTGAAAACGCCGAAACCGCAATTCTCAACTTTGGCACAATTACCGGAGGCGTTGCAGGTACAACAAAACAAACAACACTAACTATTGCAGCTAACGATCAACCTTCAAACCTAAGTCCTTACAAAATCGACCTCAAAACAGGCACAATTACTGGTCAGCCAAACCCGTTTATTTCTCTAGTAAATACCCCAACGGACTCCAACTCAGACAGTTGGTTAGAAGCGGTAGCTAAAATTACTTTTGACGGCAACATCAAGAAAGCGAAATTTATCGTTGAATACGACAAAGCCCCGTCAGGATGGACGGTAAATCTAGGCGACTCAAAATCTAACGACGGCTATGGAGGGGATGGAGGCGATCAAAGTCGTGATGCCGAGGTGCAGATTGTTAACGGGAGTATGGCAGTTTTTGGCAATGACTACAATACACCCGCTGGCGGAGAACTTACCGCAGGAAATGTGCCTAACTTTGTGAGTAACGGTTCCCGCGTCGAGTTAGAAGTCAGCAACGAACAATTTGCGTGGGATAACAAAAGCGGACTAAAAAATAGCTTGAATTCGCCGTATCTTTACGCCCTCAACGGTCAAGCTGATGCTGGCGGGCCTGTCAATTCGGAGATTTACGCCGGGTTTAACAGGGTGATTTCTGGGCCTTTTGATCGCATCGGATCGGGTGCTAGTAAAGTCACAATTCTGCTCAATCCGATCGACTACGCAGTTAGTGCTGGTACTGCAACCCTTACTGAAGGGAATTCCGGCAAAACAGGAGTCACATTTACTGTTAATCGCAGCGGTTCCACTGAGTTTGCAAGCAAAATAGATTATGCGATCGCGGGTACTGCTACAAACGTTAGCGATTACAACAATATTGGCGGCACATCCGGTGCAACTGGCGCGACTGGTACGATTAATTTTGCAGCGGGCGAGACATCGAAAACTATTACTCTGGATGTGTTAGGCGATGTGGCGATCGAAGCCAATGAAACGATTAATGTTACGCTGTCAAATCCCTCTGCATTAGATTCTACCCCCACAATTACTACGGCTGTGGCGACAACAACCGTAACTAATGATGACACTGCTGGCATCACTGTCAATCCCAAAACATTATCAACTACCGAAGCAGGCGGAAAAGCTACTTTCACAGTCAAACTTAACACTCAACCAACTGCTGACGTTACCATCGGTTTGAGTAGTGACAATGTAGCTGAAGGAACTATTGGGACTAATAGCTTAACTTTCACTCCGGCTAACTGGAACCTAGAGAAAACAGTAACGGTGACTGGGGTGGATGATTTTGTAGCTGATGGAAATGCAGTTTACAAAATTGTGACGGCGGCTGCTGCTAGTGCTGATGCTAATTACAATAGCCTGAATCCTGATGATGTTACTGTCACCAACACTGACAATGACTCTCCGGGAATTATTAGTATTACCCAGAGTACGACGGGGTTAACTACCAGTGAAATTGGCGGCAAAGCTAATTTCACAGTCAAACTAAATTCTCAACCAACTGCTAACGTTACCATCGGTTTGAGTAGTTCTAATGTGGCGGAAGGAACTGTTGCGCCGACAAGCTTAACTTTCACTCCGACTAACTGGAAGCAAGAGCAAACAGTAACCGTGACTGGTGTGGACGATTTTGTAGCTGATGGCAATATAGTTTACAAAATTGTGACAGCGGCTGCTGTCACCACCGACGCTAATTACAAGAATCTAAATCCTTTGGTTCTCACTGTCACTAATACTGACAATGATACTCAGGGAATTACGATTAACCCAACAGCATTGACTACCAGTGAAGTAGGTGGTAAAGCTAATTTCACAGTCAAACTCAAGTCTCAACCAACTGCTAACGTTACCATCGGTTTGAGTAGTGACAATCTAGCTGAAGGAACTGTTGGGACTAATAGCTTAACTTTCACTCCGGCTAACTGGAATCAACTACAAACCATCACGGTGACTGGTGTTGACGATTTGCTGACTGATGGCAATGTAGTTTACAAAATTGTGACGGCGGCTGCTGTCAGCACTGATGCTAATTACAATAATCTGAATCCCTTGGATGTCACCGTCACCAACAGCGACAATGAAACTCCGGGAATTACAGTCAATCCGACGGCGGGGTTGACTACTGGTGAAGATGGCACAAAGACAAATTTTGCTGTGGTTTTGAATACTAAACCCACGGCTAATGTGACTATTGGTTTGAATAGTTCTAATGTGGCGGAAGGAACTGTTTCGACTAATAGTTTAACTTTCACTCCGACTAACTGGGATACAGCGCAACCAGTGACAGTAACTGGGGTTAATGATAATATCGCTGACGGGGATATTGACTACAAAGTTATTACGGGGGCTGCTGTTAGTACAGACCCGAATTACAATAACAAAGATGTAGCGGATGTTGGTATTACAAATCAGGACAATGATAGGGCTGGTGTTTCTGTTAGTGTTACCGAAACAACGGCTACAGAAGGTGGGGCGAATGGCAGTTATGCGATCGAGTTAACGTCGCAGCCGATCGCCCCTGTAACTATCAATCTCACAACAGATAATCAGCTTCAGGCGATCGCCCCTATCACTTTCACTCCGAATAATTGGAATGTATCTCAAACTGTTACGGTGAAAGCTTTTGATAATGCGGTCGTGGATGGGCCGCACAGTGGCACTATTACTCACGGTGTAAGTAGCACTGATACTAAGTATAATGCGTTGGTGGTTCCTGCGGTGACAGTGGCGATCGCAGATAACGACGTAGCGCCGACACCGACACCAACACCGACTCCAACTCCCACACCTACAACTGGTACACCAACTCCCACGCCTACAACTGGTACACCAACTCCAACGCCTACAACGGGTACACCAACTCCCACGCCTACCACTGGTACACCAACTCCAACGCCTACAACGGGTACACCAACTCCAACGCCTACAACTGGTACACCAACTCCAACGCCTACAACTGGTACACCAACTCCCACGCCTACAACGGGTACACCAACTCCCACGCCTACAACTGGTACGCCAACTCCAACGCCTACGGGAACACCGCTACCGCCAAATTCGCCCACACCGACACCAACTCCCACATCTGCTGGCATCACCGTCTCC
>NZ_JBGJZU010000061.1:0-39569 GCF_041354475.1 Microcoleus sp. | reverse complement strand
TTTCGTCGGATCGCAACCCGATATGAGAAGCTGGCTGCAAATTATACAGCCATGATTACGATCGCCTGTATCTGGTTATGGTTGTAGTTTGAAAACACGCCCTAGGGGGGGGTGGGGATTTAGGGGGATCTGGACTCGGATATAAACGAGATTTCTCAAGGGTTTCAGGCTTAAGTTGACACCTATGGGCAGTGCCGTATCCCTACGCCAGATTAATTGTAGGGACACGGCACTGCCGTCTCCTAATTTCGGCTAATAATAATTCCGATGCTGCCGGATTTGATATTACTTGTGTGTAAGTCTCGATCGCAACTCGATCGCAAGTAGGCATGGTGTAGCCAGTAACAAACATCAGCCAATGGCAAATTTGCCATTGGCTTTTGGACGATCGCGACTTAGAAACGATATACATTTAGTCTATATTTCTGACCACCATCATCCGCACTAATTTACCCATGACACCAACCGCTACGATCGCAACTCCCCTAACCTGGACACAACTAGAAGCCCTCACAGACTTTGAAGTCGATCGCACCAACGGCCCCACCAACGCCCAATCGCGGTTGCGCCTCTTCGGAAAAACCGAATCCGATGTGCGAGTCACCCTCTACCGCGACAATCACGCCTGGTGTCCCTACTGCCAAAAAATCTGGCTGTGGCTAGAAGAAAAACAAATCCCCTACCGTATTGAAAAAGTTACCATGTTCTGCTATGGGGACAAAGAAAGTTGGTACAAGCGGAAAGTGCCATCGGGAATGCTACCGGCGATCGAACTAGATGGCCGCATTATCACCGAAAGCGATGACATTTTAATCGCCCTAGAACGAGTCTTTGGCCCCTTGAGTTTGGGCATGGAAAACCCGAAAGTCCTTCCCCTGAGACGACTAGAACGACTGCTATTTAGAGCCTGGTGCACTTGGCTGTGCTACCCAGCCAGTTCAGTCAAAGTAGAACAGCACAACCGCAGCCAATTTATCAGCGTCGTCACCCAGGTAGAAGCAGCCCTAGCCAGCACCCCCGGGCCTTATTTCCTTGCTGAATTTGGCACTGCGGATGTGATATTTACGCCCTACGTCGAACGCATGAATGCCAGTCTTTACTATTACAAAGGCTACTCAATGCGCGAAGAAAACCCGCGCTTTGCTGACTGGTTTGCGGGGATGGAAAGCCGCCCCACCTATCGCGGTACTCAGAGCGACTTCCACACTCATGTACACGATTTGCCACCTCAAATGGGTGGCTGTTATGAAAATGGCGAACCGCAGATGCTACTCAATAAAGCCCGTGTGGATAATGGGCCTTGGGCTGGATTACCAGATGTGATGTATCCAGAACCGGAAACCTCTCGCGCTGAAGCACTCGATCGCGTTATCAAGCATCAGCGCAACATTATTAAAGTCAATCCTGCTGATGACAACTTATTTGATGAGGCTTTGCGTTGTGCTTTAACTTTGATGATGACTGGCGAAGTTTGTACGCCGCCGGTTGGTTCTGATGCTGCTTTGCGGTATTTGCGCGATCGGGTAAATGTGCCCCGCGATATGTCGATTTACGCGGCGAAGCGGCTGAGGGAAGCGTTGGAGGAAACGGCGGCTTTGGTGGGCGATTCGCAAGGTACTCCGATTCTGTTGAAGAATCGGCGAGATCAAGATCCGGCTAATTTTGTGTAGTGTTAATCCGTAGGGTGCGTCGCTGCGAGATTTTGGATATAACTTGCAGATTATAGATGGCGACGCACCCTACTTGCTACAAATACGACATTACAAATTTGTGAGGTACTATGAGATTATTTACTAAGTTGTTTCAGAGGCTATAGATATGGTTTCAGTATCCAACAACCAACCAACAATTATTCGCACAGAGCGCGGACTGACAATTTCAGGTACGCGCATCACTCTCTATGATGTCATGGACTACCTGACGGCTCAATATCCCCCGAAGTTTATCCGTTCCTTGTTTGACTTAACAGACGATCAGATTAACGTTGCTTTATCCTACATTGAGGCAAATCGTGCAGAAGTCGAAGCAGAATATCAAATTGTTTTAAGGCAAGCTAAGGAAATTCAGCATTACTGGGAAGAACGCAATCGCGAACATTCAGCCCGCGTTGCAGCGATGCCACCCAAACCCGGTCGAGAGGCTCTTTGGGCAAAACTTCAAGAGCAGAAAGCCAAACACGAACTAGAAGCATGAATTTTCTTATAGATCACAATCTGGGAGGTCATGCAGAGATTTTATTGGGCAATATTGCGAGTCAAGGTTGGTTAAATCTACTCCCAATTCGTTTTGTCACTTTCAAGCAGATGAATTTGTCGATCGACAGTAACGATCGAGTTGTTTGGCGACTTGCTCAGGCAAATCAGATGATCTTGCTTACTGCAAACCGCAGCATGAAGGGTGAAGACTCCCTGGAACAGGTGATCCGAGAAGAAAATACAGTGGATTCCCTGCCTGTGATTACCATTGGAGATGCCGATCGATTTTTAGGCGATCGAGTCTATCGAAATCGTTGTGTCGATCGTATTCTGGAAATCTTGCTGGATATCGAAACCTGGATGGGCGTTGGTCGTCTTTTTGTTCCGTAAGGTGAGTAAATAGAATTGTGCTACCATTCGTAGTATTGAAAGTGGCATAAATAGTTTTACGATGATTATGAAAGTATCTATCTCTTTGCCAGATGAGCTAGTGCGTTACATTGACGATCGTGTAGAAAATCGCAGTCGGCTAATTGAGCTTTTATTGCAACCCAGGCGCAAACAACAAGAACAGCAGGCAATGGTAGAAGCCTGTTTATTGCTGGATGAACTAAGTGATGAATTAACCGATGAGGATGAAGCATGGCAGCAAGCAGCGATTACCGACTGGGAAGCATCTGGCTCGTGAATTTCGATCCTTGAGTCGGTACAGAAATCCGCAAGAGTCGATCGGCGGTAATTATTTCAGGAACAGCTTTTAATCAACGCAGCAAGGTAACTGTTCTACCCATTACTTCTGCTGTTCCCAACGATGGTTTACGAGCTGTTGTTTTGCCAGCTTCGGTATTAGAACAAGTAAAAAAAAATGATGCAGAGCGGGCATGGGTTCTAGAAATTTTGTCAGAGGTTGAGTTGATAGTAGATAGCTACGAGCAGCCCATACCAAGGCCTACGGACAATCAAGAGCAGAAAAAAAATTACTCGGGCAAGCAAAAAAGACACACTAAAAAAAAACCAGGTGATAGTCATGCCACAGGGTAAAGATATTGTTGACGTAGTAGTAGGAGAAACCGGAGCGACAGCCGACATAAACATTTGGAGAAAGCAGCGATTGTCATTAGAGAAATCTCAAAGATTTCAAGGAGATAAAGCTTATGTAGGAGAACCATTAATTAATACTCCTCATAAAAAACCTCGTCAGGGAGTTCTGACCCCGGCTCAAAACTCATAGACTGGGAAAAACACCCCATCCTCATTTTCTACGAAGATGCGAAACCCCAAGGTGTAGGGACACGGCAGTAGGGACACTCAAGCGTGCCCATTAGTGTCAACTTAAGCCTGAAACCCTTGGTATATCTCGCTTTTACCTAAGTCTAGATCCCCCTAAATCCCCACCCCCCCCTAGCCCCCCCCAAGGGGGGAAGGGGGACTTTGAAAAGACTCCTGTCCCCCCCTTCTTAAGGGGGGCTAGGGGGGATCTAGATTTAATAGTCAAACAACAGTCTATGACTGGGTTTGACCTTAAGTTGAGACCTATGGGCAGTGCCGTGTCCCTACTTTTCTCAACGCCCTCACTCGTTTCGACGCTACAATCTACGTTATTACCGACTCACCCCATCCCACCATTCCCACATTCTCACCCCAACTACCGCTAAATCAACTTACAATTAACTAAACCTATCAATAAACATATCTGGAGTAATAATTTCTACTGCTTGAAAAGGGTTTAAGACCAATAAATCCAAATCACCCGTAACAATTACATTGGCATTACCACTAACAGCCAACTCTAAAAACTTATTATCTTTTTCATCTCGACAAACGGCAATTTTTTCTGTAATAGAGACTAACTCGGACGCGCTGATAAATTTAAGCAAAAATACCTGTCTGTCTTCTAAAGAAAGATACTTATTAAACTTTTTCCGATTCAAAACTTGCTCTAATTCATTTAAAGTCGCTTCAGAATATAAAATTATTCCTTGCTTTTATGCTAATTCAATCGCCCGAAATGGGACTGAATTCTTAAACAGTAAAGCACTGATTAAAACATTCGTATCTACGACAAATCTATTCGTCATTATCATCCGCTAAAATTTCTTGTAAAATCTCTGGCGTTAATCCTCGCTGTTGTGCTTTGTCAGAAATTTCTGCCATAACTTCAGTTAAACTTTTATTGTGTAAATTCCCTCTCAAAAACAATTTAACAATGTAGCTCAACTGTTTCTGAGTCTCAGAAGTAGCCCCTTCAAACGCCGTCTTAATATCTTCATCAACTTGAATCGTAATGCTTGGCATAGTCCTTATTAATCCTTTGAATATATGCTGTCATTAATTATGGCATAGTGACAACGCAACCCTCAAGCTCAAAATCCACAGAAGGCACAAATGGGGCAACCACTTCTGGATTGCCCCTACTGGCGTCACAATCTACTCTTCACTCCTAGACTGGGAAAAATACCCCCTTCTCCTCTAAAAATCCCTCAATTGAGCCGTTTGAACAACAACTCGGCGTTATTCTCTCTAGTGTTAATCCGTAGGGTGCGTCGCTGCGAGATTTTGGATATAACTTGCAGATTATAGATGGCGACGCACCCTACTTGCTCAACTCAAATCACTTCCTCATCCGCTGGGTCGCCGTAGGGGTCTTCGCTGGCCGGGCGGACATTGCCGAACTGTTCATCCGCTGGGTCGCCATGGGGGTCTTCGCTGGCTGGGCGGACGTTGCCGAACTGTTTATCTGCTGGGTCGCCGTAGGGGTCTTCGCTGGCTGGGCGGACATTGCCGAACTGTCCAGAACCTGGGGGATGACCATAGTTGTCTTCATCCTCAGAAGCGGCTGGATTTTCGTCCTCCGACCCGACGATCGCATCTTTTATTTTTCGCAAAAAACTATCTACCATGATTAAATTCCTCTTTGTTTATTTGCTGAAAGAACGGCTCTTTTAGATGGGGAAATGCCAAACTTAATCTTCCATCTAAAATCTCAAATAATTTGGTTACTGTGCAGGAACAGCAGTTTTAGCTTCCGGCAAGCTAGTAAGGTCTTTACCTGTAGTTTGGTTGTTGTACCCCTGGAATTCTCGGTAACGCGATGCTTCCGACTCCGGCACTTTAATGCCTTCTGGTGGCGGCGTTACCCAGTGAGCTCGTTTCTGGGCGTCGCGGTAGTAAACGCGACCGTTTTTGGAAAGGTAATATTGCCCCTGTGGCCCCTGTTCTTGTTTATTTTTGTGCTGATTGTAGAGGTAGTAAAGGGCGGCTGCTCCTACTAAAGTAATCGCTACTTTTTGAGTATTGCTCAGTCCTTGTTTCGCTTGGGGCGTTGGACTGGTGGGGCGATTCGCCGGTGCCCCAGCGCGGGTATCATCTACTGGGGGCGGGGGAGCAGAACCTTGCTGGCTGGAACCGCAAGCAGTGACAAAGGGAAATGTCAGCAGCGTTGTCAGCAGCAGTGCCATGAAGCGCGAGCTTCTTGGTTCCGGGTAGACTTTATTCATTGCCGATCCGATTTCGTTTCTAACTTTAATCATCGTCAAATTTTGAGAAAATTTCGTCCTTCTAGAGAGATAGAATTTTTGTTAATTCCGCCCGCAGTGCAGCAGATTCCAGCCCTACTGCTAAAACTAACTTAACATCCATAATTTACCTTCTCTTGTTCAGTGAGTGGAAATACTCAAATTGTAGAGGGTAGATACGGGGGCACTACCCCTACAAAACCCTGGTTTCCGAATCGCAATTACCAACTTTTCCTAAGCTGTTACGCATTTAAACCACTAACTATCCATGTAGGGTGCGTCAGCTAGAACATTGACTATACATGGGAAACGCCTGAAAACTGACGCACCCTACAATACCTGCGAGATTTTGGATATAAGTTGCAGATTATAGATGGCGACGCACCCTACTTGCAATCTGCGCGATATTTGTGCTACCATTGGTAGTATTAAAAGTGGCATCAATTATATGAAAGTATCTATCTCTTTGCCAGATGAGTTAGTGCGTTATATTGACGATCGTGTAGAAAATCGCAGTAGTCTAGTTGAGCTTTTATTGCAACCCAGGCGTAAACAACAAGAACAGCAGGCAATGGTAGAAGCCTGTTTATTGTTGGATGAACTAAGTGATGAATTAACCGATGAGGATGAAGCATGGCAGCAAGCAGCGATTACCGACTGGGAAGCATCTGGCTCGTGAATTTCGATCCGTCAGTTGGTACAGAAATCCGTAAGACTCGACCAGCGGTAATTATTTCAGGAACTGCTTTTAATCAACGCAGCAAGGTAACTGTTCTACCCATTACTTCTGCTGTTCCCAACGATGGTTTACGAGCTGTTGTTTTGCCTGTGATTCCTTCGACTCTCAATAATCTGAGTACCGAAAGTTTTATCGTTTGCCTCGATCCGATGACGTTGTGTAACTGTTTAACCAACTTATGGATATATCCGTTTCACACCTTTTCCACTATTGGGAGTTTTACAATCCCAGCGACAGTCACAAGTTTTACAATCTTGTTCGCTAATCTCACCCGGAGCAGCAGGTTCCCATGTGTCAGTTAAACGAGATTGTTCAATCTGACCTACCGTTTTTGTGAACTCATCTATTGCTATCTGAATTTCATCAGGCTCAATACTGACTTCTAAAAGAGCGTTAACTGGGCGTTTCGTTGGACAAGTTGGGCCGTTAAGCTCGTTAAGGAAATATAAAACAGCTTTCTTTGGCAGGACACCGTGCTTTCGTTGATAAAGATAGGCATAAACCCGCATTTGAAACTCATACGTCTGCAAGTCTTTAGGATTTAGACCAAGACGAGTGCTGCCTTTGTAATCCCACATTTCGCAGTTAGCCGGATCAACCATTTCATCGGTTGAATCTACTAGCAAATCGACAACTCCATGTAAAATGTGATTGCTCTGATCTGCTTGTAATCTATGTTCTGTGTTTGTAACTCGTGGATAAAGCGTCGGGCCTTCCAGTGCATTGAAATATTGAAGAATATTTACGGCCTGAACTCTAGTATCTGACCTAATAGCTAGAATTCCTTGACTATTCAAGCCATTTTCGACTTGAATAAAATACCGGACAATATCGCTTGGAGGCGGCGGTAGTGTTGTTACAGCTTTTTGTGCGCTTTTAAGCTCCCCAAAATATTCGTGGATCTCTTCTTCACTGAGAACTTTACCCTCATCAGGTAGTGAACCCTTAGTTGATGGATCTACTCTGCCATGAAAATGGGCATGACAGCGATCTAAAACTTGGTGAAGTACCGTACCAAAGTAAATCTGTGTTTGATGAGCAGGGGCATATTTATAAACATTAAAAACTCCATACTGACGGGCACAATGTCGAAAAGAAACGACATCTTGAGTAACACTATATCGTCGTTTCACTAATGTACTATTGGGCAAAGGTATTGAAATTCCGTTGAATGGTTTTGGCATAAACGCTCTCTTTAAATTACAAGTGTATTACGACGAAATTCAACATGATTACGCCCTGGTGCGGCTACATGATCTCTGATGTGGGTTGGTGTACCAACTAAAATCAAGCCATACTGGGCACGGGAGTAGGCTACGTAAAGCAAACGGATGTCATCTTCGACAACCAAGAGTTCTGGATCGCGTGTATTTCTAGGATAAAGCTCCTCCCGAAATGGTTCTAAATCTTGTTCAAGAATGTGTGCTGCTCCCACATCTCCCTTTTTACCCAGTTGTGCGACAAACACAAAGGGAAACTCTAAGCCTTTTGCTTGGTGAATAGTCATAATTGGCAGATATCCTTGGGGGACGATCACCTCTTCATCTTCTTCATCATCAATTCCAGCTTCGATAAGATAGCTGATAAACATTGTATAAAACCGATTCAAAAAAGTGGGATCTAAATCCCCTCCTGTATTTGCTCGCAACCCATCTAACTTAAAGCTGTGATAGCCATCAAAAAGACGGCTTAGCTTGGAAAGGCGTAAGTTTCTTACAGGATCTTTTTGCCATGTCCGAAATGGTTCTAGTGCCAGAATATGATATATAATTTCTAAAAGGTTAAGATTAAGAAACTTGCCTTTATTTTCTGCACATAGTTTCGGCAACTCGGCATTACTCTGGGTTAAATAGTCTTCCAGCCCATTAGTGAAAAGATTAGGATTACCTCTAATAGTATTTAGAGTGTCAATCCATCCCTGGACAGTTCCAACCCATGATAAATGCCGCCCAATTGGATCTTTATAAGAAGAAGAAAAAGTATGATTTTTGTCAATCACCTCCACCAATACTGCCAGCAAACACTGGACTTCTTCACTTTCCATGAAAGATTTTGACCGGGGATTGTAAACTGGAATCTCATGTTGTTGAAACGCATCAATAAAAGGACCAGCATTCCGTGGCGAGTCCTTCGCGCTACGTAGCAATAAAACGCATTGACTATAATCAGAGATAATTCCATCAGCAATTAAGTGATTTTTAACTAAATCGACAACAGCATTTGGTAAATCTGCCACTCTTCGCGGAGCGATCCAAGAAACAGCATGATACGATCCAGAAATTGTAGAAGCTGCTGTAACAGGATTTTTGCCAGGGGCGCGAACCCCTGATGCTGTCATTTCTGGAAAAGAAGTAATATAACTGTTAAAAAAATCAACGATACTACTATGAGAACGATAGTTTTTATCTAGCTGAATTTTTTGAGGAGATTTACCAAATGCTGCCATACAAGCTTTGTCAAAATTCACCATGCAAGATACGTTTCCTCCTCGGAAACGATACAAAGCTTGATCGTCATCACCTACTACTGTAATGCTATGTGCCGTTTTGTTGCCAAGGGCAAGGTAAATGCGCTCTTGGATTGGATTAGTATCCTGGTATTCGTCAACCAGTACGTGCATCAACGGTGGCTGATTCTGACCATCTCCGTCTAAAAAGCGTTTACCAGATGGAGAGGTTAAAAATTCTAGAAAACAGGCTTGAAGATGAGCGAAGTCGGAGCGGTAGTTTTTCTGTAGAGCTTCATTATATTGCTGATAGAATCCTGCTAAAGTTGCCCAGTGTCCCCCATCCAAAATCATCTTTTGGACATCAACGTAATCTTCTACAATATGGTTGAATAGTGTAACTGCTGCCTTGGCTCTTTTCCATTTGTTAGGACAGTAATTTAGAGCTCGCCAATCGGGAACAGCATGAGCAAAAGTTGTCCAGAAGCTTATATCTTGATGATCTGTAATTGAGGCATAACGGTAAACAAACAAATCCTGCTCTACCTGGTCAAGAAGACGAACGTTTTGATATTTTGCGTAACGATATTCTTGCAGGATGTCATTGCATAGACTGTGCAATGTTCCTATTCTTATATCAGCTAAGTCTACAGATTGAAGAGTTGGATCTGTGTTTTGTAATGCCGCCCAATAGGTAGCTAAACGATCTTCCAGGTTACGTGCTGCCTTAGTTGTAAAGGTAGTTAGGAGAATGGAGCGTGGCTTAACACCATCTACGCAGAGCAGTTTCAGGGTGCGTGTAACCAGTACCTCGCTTTTACCCGAACCTGGACCTGCCAGAAGCCACAAGGAAACTCCATCATATTCTACTGCTTCCTTCTGTTGGTTATCTAGGTCATAGCCACGAGCAGTTGGTTGGACGAGGCAGGCATGAAAGGTACTTAGGTCAATCATTGTAAAAAATATTTAATTTCACCTAGAAACTTACGTAGCGTTTGCAGGAGCCAGTAAAAAGGATAAAGTATCAGATTTAAGCTCAGTATAGCATCCAGTCCAATGGAAAATTTTCCATTAAGCCATCATTTGGGTGGGGCTGGTGACGGATACTGAACTCAAGCTTTGGATTAGCGATCGCACTACTTGATCGATTCATGGGAAGAGTTAGTCTTCAGATTTGATATGAGGTAAAAAAGTTAAGCTTTAAAGCTTAACTTTTTACTCACTAATATCTAAGCAACCTCTACAAACACACCGCTTCGAGCAAACTCCTCTTCTTCAGGACTGAAGACTGGAGCTCGATCGACAAGATCAGGGTCAAAGTAATATGTCTCTTGTAGGAATTGTCCGGTGACGATCGCCTCCTCCAACTCCTTGATATAATCTTGGGCAACTAAGCAGGCCTCCTTGATGCCTTCTGAGTCCCGCTTATCCAACAGTTTTTGCAATGTTGCTCTCACCCCTGTCAGTCGTGCCGATGGCTTGAGCATACCGTAGAGCCGGTACATTCGATCGGTCGCAATGCTAATGTGTTTGAGGGCTTTGGCTCGTGCTAGCTCAGAGTCAATGCTGGGCCAATAACGGGTGGTATAGAATGCTTTCTCATCCTTGTGATACCACTCCTCCGATCGCGCAATCGATGAAGAGACTGTATTGTGCAGCTTCCAGAAGAATAAGCGCAGGGAATCGCCATCTACTACAGTGGACAGCTTTGCCTCCATTGATACCTCAAAGTTATTCAGACGCGGGTCGCGCCCAAGCACAAGGTACTCTACAGGGTACATTTCCACCTCCTTATTCTGCACGACATAGGCGTTGAGGTGGTGGCGGCAGTAGGGGCAGGGATACATAGTGGCAAACAGCTTGAAGAAGTCCTTGAAGAAGGCCACCAGAGTTGTTTGCTGTTGGGGGGTCTTGGTAGAGACGATTTCAGCCGTAGTGTGGAAGAAACGCCACACCGCAGGGCCAATATAGTAAGGGAAGCTGACGCGCATTTGTGAATTCTTGATTTCACTGCGATCGATATACACATCGATAAACGACACATATTGCGAAAGTTCGCCAGACTCGCGCCCAAACTCCATGCGTTCGCGTCGTTTCTGTACCCCATTTAGGTAGTTGTGCGTCAAGCGCCATGCTTGTTTAAGCATCAGCTTTTGTTTTGGAGCGCATTTGGGAAAGCTTTCTACAACATCCGCCCCATAGCGCCCAAATTCCCCTGACGTTTTAGTGGCTTCGTACCACTGGTTTAAAGCCGCTTCGTCAGCCACCGTGTTCAAGGGGATATCTGCTGCGGTACAGACGCTAAAGGCAGCCAGCAACTTCGGCGTAAAGTCTTCATACCAATAGGCCACTGGCATCATCGCACCATCTATTGCTTCTGAGGCATCCGAGAGGATGACGCGGTTCCACTTCTTCAGGTACTCTTTGGGATCTCCCTCGGATTGGGCTGGTGGCGGTGCCATTTCCTCACTCAGTTCCATTTTCCGCAGTCGGTTGAGTTCGTTGATGGCAAGCACACCCTCGGCGATGTCGCGCAAGTTGAGACTCTTCTTTTTGATGGTGATTGCAAACTCGACTCCGGCGGCAAACTTCTCCTTGGCGCTGGCAGATTTACCCCGCGCTTCCAACATGGCTTTTTGTTCGGCCAACATTTCTGGAGTTTTTTCGATCGCCTTCCAGTTCTTGATGCGAGCCTCTAGTCTGGCATATTCATCTTCGATCGACTTCACTACTGCATCCAGTAGAGGGTTGCACGCAGACTCTACGATACCTAATCCTTTATAAAGGGCGATCGCACTTCTGACAAATTGCACAAAATCAACGATTCTGTATGGCAAGTTTCTCACGCGCAGGTGAGTCTGGTGGTTGGCGGAGAAACTCTCGCGGAAGCAGCGGTAGGCTGCTCCCTGGATCAGACGAAACAAACCTATCTGCATCTGCAAGCGGGACGTACCCCGCTTCTCCTCAGTTTGTGGGTGTTGGGCGAGTAGTTCTTTTAGCCGTGCTATTTCTGGATCGCTATCGGTGGTTGCTTCTTGTAGATTAGGTTCAATCGTGGCAGAAGCAGCCTCGTTGATAGCAGTTGCTGTACTGGCGATCTGCGTCGCTGTACTATCTGAAATCTCGGTTGTCTGTGTACTGACAATCGGAACGGGCGAGTCTTGATATCCGGTTTTTATCTGTGACTCATCCGGTACCAGTTTGCAGAATTCCTCAAAGTCAATTGAGGCATCGCCGTCATGGTCTACCTCTTTGATGATCTCATCCAGCTCTTGCTCTGTCAGCCCAAACTGGCTCATCACCCCCTGCATCTCGTCTCTAGTGATTTGACCGCTGCCATCTTCATCAAATACACTAAATGACAGTTTGAGACGACTCTGGCGATCGCCTTGCTGGGACACCATCAGCATTTTGAATTCCTCAAAATCGATACTGCCCGACAAGTCTACGTCCACTTCCTTGATCATGTCGCGCAACTCGGTTTCGTTAGGACTCTGCCCTAGCGATCGCATCACTTGACCAAGTTCTTCTGATGAGATAGCACCGCTCCCGTCCGTGTCAAATACTTTGAACGCTTCCCATAACTTTGCCACCTCTTCTTCTGTCATGGCTTTTTTTTCAATATCCACAGATGTCATCACTAAATCCTCCCTGAGTTTTTAATTGGCTATCTATTGATTGTGACCAATATACTTTAATTCCTGATGACTTACGCAACTGTAACAAACGATCGCATAACTCTGCATAGTTGCCAGCCCCGTAGCAATGGTTGGGCGTTTTAGTTGTTGAATTAACTGTTGGCAAGCCAACAGTTGCCCCCTTCCCCTTCGAGTTAAAAATCCCTCAATTGAGCCGTTTGAACAACAACATCTTTCGTCAAAGAACCTCGCCGCACTTTCAGTTTCAAACTTTGACCGATTTGGCTATTTTCCACCAGATTTTGCAACTTTGCCGCCGTCGTGACAAATTCGCCGTCAATTTGCACGATCGCATCTCCCTTGCGAATTCCCGCTTTCTCCGCAGGCGTATTTGGCACAACTCGCATCACTAACACCCCTCTCACTTCCGGTATCATCAAAGGAGCATTCGGATCGGCATTATTCTCTCTAGCAATTTCTGGAGTCAAATCAATCATTTGAATTCCCAAAAATGGATGACTGACTTGTTCTCCCCGCGCTAACTGTGCGTAAATAGCTTTAGCTTTGTTGATGGGAATTGCAAAGCCAATACCCATTGCATCGGCTCGAATCGCTGTGTTAATTCCAATCACTTCTCCTGAACCGTTTAACAGCGGGCCACCAGAATTGCCGGGATTAATGGCTGCGTCTGTTTGAATGAAATCGAGGCGCTTGTCGGGAATACCTACGGCTGCGCTCGATCGCTTCAAGGTACTGATAATTCCCAAGGTGACGGTATTATCAAATCCTAGGGGGTTTCCCACGGCGATCGCCCAATCTCCCACTTTCACCGCATCAGAATCTCCCAAAGCTGCTGTCGGCAAATTAACACCCTTAGTATTAATTTTGACAACAGCCAAATCTGTCACTTCATCCGTACCTAACACTTCTCCCGGAAAAATACTGCCGTCATTTAATGTGACAGTCACTCGATCGGCTTGATCCACTACGTGAGCGTTGGTTAACACAGTCCCGCTTTTGTCGATCACAAAGCCGGAACCTTGACCCCGCAAGCGTTCTTGTCTGGGGCTTTGGGTAGGGAATTCGTCTCCAAAAAATCTGCGAAATAACGGATCTTCCATGACTGGATCGAGGTTGCGGCTAACAGTGCGCTCGGTATCAATTCGCACCACTGCTGGTCCGACGCGATCGACTGCTAGTGTCACAAAACTATTGTTGCTAGCAGTCGCCGGGAGTTCTGTCCCTCGGAGTGCTAATAGTTGGGAAGGTGAGGCTATGGATTTGGTGGCGGGTTGGAAGTTACTTGCAGATGCTGATGCGGGGCTGATTGTCCAAGCCTGTAGGGCGATCGTAATTCCTAAAAATACGCGCAACAGCGAAGACACCATTCGGGGTGCTGGGCGAAAAAACTTGAGTATTCCCATAGCGTTAATTTTATGCTAGCTGAGTTAGTTGGGTGCTGGAGTTCTGGTGCCGAGTCAATCTGCTACTAGGAACTCCCACATATATTTTGCCAAATTGTCAGCCCCTTCGGATCAACGTTTGCTTCGAGGCGTGGGTTAGAATACATGAAGTCAGTAATACCAATTTAATGTGAAGTTGCATATATCCCGATCCCCCTAAATCCCCCTTAAAAAGGGGGACTTTGAATTCTTGCTCCCCCTTTTTAAGGGGGCTGGGGGGATCAAATTCTATGCACCCTCATGAAAAATTGGTATAACCCTGCACAAACTCAAGATATTCTGAATTCTAACTCTTAAATTTTTCCTCATGATCCTATCTGATACTTCTGCTGACAAATCTTTGCCCTCAAATTCCCACCATCATCATGATGACTCTGCTCACCCTCACCATCACGATGAAGAATCCATGCGACGGCTGGTGAATCGCTTGTCTCGGATTGAGGGACACGTTCGTGGAATTAAAACTATGGTACAGGAAAATCGCCCCTGTCCTGAAGTTCTAGTACAAGTTGCTGCGGTTCGAGGAGCCCTCGATCGCGTTGCGAGAATCATTCTTGACGAACATTTAACTCAATGTATTGGTAGAGCTGCTAAGGAAGGTAATATTGATACGGAAATTGAAGAGTTGAAAGCTGCTTTGGATCGGTTTTTGCCTTAGATGCAGACAATTTCAATACTAAAAAACAGCAAAAGCAGCAAGTTGTACGCGCAATTAATGAATTGCGCGTACAACTTGCTACCAAATATCAGCCCTATTTTGACTTTTTAGATTGATATTCAAGGGAGGGGGTAGGCAAAGAAAGGCACTACCCCTACACAATCATCGTTTTCTTGACAATGAAACAGCCAGCCCTTGACAGCCCTGGGCTGTTTCATTCTGCTGACAAATCATCATTTTGTAGGGGTAGTGCCCCCGTGCCTACCCTCTTCTTCCACGATTTTGTATGTGTTTGGTGAGATGGGGGCAGCCACGGGGGGCATAGGTGTCAACTTAAGCCTGAAAGCCTTGAGAAATCTGGTTTTTACCTGAGTCTAGATCCCCCTAAATCCCCACCCCCCCCTAGCCCCCCCCAAGGGGGGAAGGGGGACGAAAGATCGGACTCCTGTCCCCCCCTTCTTAAGGGGGGTTAGGGGGGATCTGGCCTTAATCGTCAAACAGTAGTCTGTGACAGGGTTTGGCCTTAAGTTGACACCAATGCACGGGGGGCTGCCCCTACAAGAGAATGAAACAGCCAGCCCTTGACCGCCTTTTTGGGAGATGTCTATTAGTGCAGAATTTAGACTTTGGTCAGTTTCGTTTTTAATTGGTATCTTACCGTCGCGTAAACGGCTTTATAAGAAGCCTGAATGTTATATTCCTGCTGCAACCAATCTTGAATTTCTCCATAACTTTTGAAGCCTTTATGGGGATCGCTGAGGCGCACTGCTAAGCTAGCGCGGGCCAAAGGAGGAATTGCTGGCTTGCGGCCTCCGCTGTGCTTTGTTTCTAGGAGTCCTTCGAGTCCATCAGAACGGTATTTTCTGAGCCACCGCTGCACGGTAATTCGGTTGACGCCGATGGTGAGTGCCAATTCTTTCACTGTTTTAACTTGACAAATTTTAAACAAGTACAATGCTTGGATTTTTTGAAATCCACTTGCCGTTTTTTGTTCGGTTAATAAGCTTTTCAATTGTTCAATTGTCTCTGTGATGCTAAGTCTACATACTCCAGCCATACTAATTACCTCATGGGGATTCGCGATCTGTAATAGCTTTGCTTGACAAGGGAACAGCGTCTGTTCCGAGGCTACTGATAACCTTGGACTTGCAGCTTAGCAATATACAACCGATTTACTTCAACTATTTGATGGGTAAAAATCCCATCAATCTGACTAAGGTTTGATTTTTTTCTAGGAAATTAGCGATTTTTTTGGTTTATTAAAACACCCTCATTAAGTTTTTTGTACTATACACAATCCCTGTTCTTTCTTATTTTTTAGTTATTTTTGCTAATTTATCTGTGGCCGTTTGTCATTAGCTGCCAGCAAATAAATAAGATTTATCACTACAGATGCTGTCGATCGCGCTTCTTGATTAACCTGCAATGGCGATCGCACTATTGTAGAGAATTGACAAGACTCTGACAAGTGCATTCTGTTCTTCTCTCTTCGAGAAATGCTTAGATTTCAGCAGTCTCATGATTTGACTAAGGTAGCGCCTAGTCAAAGTGATACCGACAAACTGCGATCGGCAAATATCGATGAAACTACTTGGTCGATCGTTACTTGAGTAAAACACGTAGAAGGTCGGGTTGTCAATTTGTTAGAGGTACAATACTACTATGTACTATTTCCCGCAACATCTTGTGATCGAAAAAGCTGTCTTTATGTGATATTACTCAGAGTTATTGGTGATCGTTGTCACATTCAAAATCAGTAAAATCAACAACCTAGAAAAAAATCCCACTAATCGGTGGATTTTTCGCTCCATAAACACACTATTTTCATCATCACGAAGGCTGCAAAGTAATCGGAGTTAAGGTTTTTTTAGAGAGAGTGTAACTGTTATAGTCTGCAATAATCGTAACTAAAAAATAGAGTTTATTATAATTAAATATAAAAAAATATCCCTGAATAAGTAAATTTTATGTGATGATTTTTGTGGGATTATAGTGCAGCCAGCTTAATCAGAATATAGATTTTTGAAAAGCTGTAAATAAGCTCTAATAATTATTATTTTAGGAAAGACCCTAGTAACTATAGATTTCCACTTGCCTCAATACAAGTTATTTTAGATTTAATATTTCGGATTTTGGACGGTTAACAATGAAACTCAGCAGAATAGTCATTGCTGCAACAGTGCTAAGCGCTCTAGCCCCTCTAGCCCCTGCATCGGCCGAAAACATACAACACACGCAACAACTACTAGCCACCCGACAGTGCCCCAACTGCGACCTCAACGGTGCAGGCTTAGTCTTAGCCAACTTAGCAGGAGCCAATCTCCAAGGTGCAGACCTCAGAGGAGCCAACCTCAGCAGAGCCAACCTGGCTGGGGCCGACCTCAGCGGAGCCAACCTCAGCGGCACCAGTCTGTTTGGCGTTAACCTAACTGGCGCCAACCTCAGCGGAGCCAACCTCAACGGTGCCGACTTGAGAAGCGCCTACCTCAGCAACGCCAATTTGCTCAACACTAATTTAACCAGCACCCAACTGCTAGGAGTTCGAGGAATGCCAACTAATATTGGTACTGCGGAAGACTTCTACAAACTCGGAGTAATCGAGGCCCAAGCTGGAAACTACAGAAACGCCGTAGATTATTACAACCAAGCCCTCAATCTCAAACCCGACTTAGCCTCCGTTTATTTTGCTCGCAGTATGTCTCGTGCCGATTTAGGAGACTTCGCCGGTGCCACTCAAGACGCTGCAATAGCTAACAAACTTTTTGCCACGCAAGGGAATTCCCAAGGTCAGGAATTGTCCAAGCAGTTAGCCGAAGCAATTGTAGCCCGCCAAAAGCCAACAGAACCCCGCACAGCCGGCGGTGGCGACTTTATGAGTCTACTGGGTTCCGTCAGTTCTTTCCTACTACAAGTGCTGTTTTAATTGATATCAAATCCGTTAGTATCGGAATCGTGACTTCGAGTTAAAAGTTAACAGTTAACAGTTAACTGTTAACCTTTAACTAATGGATAGGAATTTCAATCCAGAATTCTGTACCTTGACCTGGAATAGAAACGCACTTGAGTACCCCTTTATGCTTCTCAACTACAATTTGGTAACTGATAGAAAGTCCTAAACCTGTGCCTCTACCAACTGGTTTAGTAGTAAAAAACGGATTAAAGATGTGAGAAATTAACTCTTTCGGGATGCCGTGACCGTTGTCGGCAATGCAAATTCCTATGGTTTTTTCATCTATTAATTGAGTGCGAATCCGAATGCAAGGATTGGGAACATCGGGAATTAAAGTTTGATTGGTTACATTGAAATTTTCCGAATCCACCGAGGATTTTTGGGAGCTTAAGTTGATAGCTCCTGCACTGGGTTCTAATCCAGGTAAACTCCTAATTCGTTCTATCTTTCGGCTTTCTATTGCGTCAACCGCATTGCCGAGGAGATTCATAAACACTTGATTCAGCGAGCTAACATAGCAATCCACTCGTGGCAAATCATCGTACTCTTTAATGACTTCTATGGCTGCTCGATCGGAGGTGGCTTTGATGCGGTGCTGCAAAATCAACAGCGTACTCTCGATGCCCTCGTGAATGTCAACGCAATCTTTCTCGGCGCGATCGAGTCGAGAAAAATTCCGTAAAGATACAACTAATTGACGGATGCGTTCCACTCCCACTTTCATAGAGTCCAAAATTTTCGGCAAATCTTCGGTAAGAAAATCTACTTCGATCGCTTCTTCGCACTCTGTAATTTCTGGGTTAGGATTGGGAGTGTGCTGGCGATAAAGTTCCACCAAGCAGAGCAAATCTTTGCTGTATTCGTTGGCGTGGGAGAGATTACCGTAGATAAAGTTAACGGGGTTATTGATTTCGTGGGCGACGCCAGCCACCAGTTGTCCGAGGCTGGACATTTTCTCAGTTTGAATTAATTGAGCTTGGGTATTTTGGAGTTGGGCCAGAGCATGAGCTAGCTGTTCGGCTTTTGCTTGATCGGCGGAGGCTGCATTCAGACTTTCTTGATAAAGTTCTGCTTGGTGAAGGGCGATCGCAGCTTGATCTGCCAAATGTTGCAGCAATTCCTGTTCTGCTGTTTGCCAAACTCTGGGCGCGGAACACTCATGGACAATTAGCAATCCCCAAAATTGGCTATCTTGACCGATCGGCACTATTAAATTTGCCCTCACCTGCAAACTTGCCAAAAAATCGCGGTGACAGGGAGTTAAATCCGAATTATCAATGTCATTAATCACCCGCACCTTTCCTTTCCTGTAAAAACAGGATGAACCTTCGGGAAAGCATTCTTCTGGAGATTTCAAACCCAAAATTGACCGCCACTCACCGCGAACATCTTCAACAACGACCTCTCCCTGTTCGTCGTCTGCAAATTGGTAAATTACTGTGCGATCGGTATCTAGCAAAACTCTCACTTCTCGGACAATAGTTTGCAGTATAGTTTTTAAGTCCAAGGTGCTGCGGATTTGGTCTCTGACTCGCGTCAATACTTTGGCAAAGTCCAAGGATTTTTGCAATTGAGCGGTACGTTTTTGAACTTGACGCTCCAAGTTGGCATTCATCGCCTGCACTTCTTGATGCAAAATATAATGCTTAACGGCTGCACAAAATTGGTTAGCAATCGCTAAACATTGTTCAATTTCGGGCAATTTCCACTGAGGTGACTGACCTTTTTTTATTTCTCGCCACAGTTCAAACGATTGTCTGGGAAGCACTTGTTTAGCGCTGGTATCAAAGCGTCCCGCCCACATTTTTTCGGTGTCAATTTGCTGGCGAAAAATTGTCAAACACCCGATTAATTGCTGTTTGTAGTGGAGGGGAATTACCAGCAAACCTCGAATTTTAGTAGTTGGGAAAGCAGGAGATAAAACTCTAAATTGAGGTTCTTTATATAAGTCGGTAATTATCCACATTGGGAATTGGGAGTCAGTACCCACCATAGTTGAAATATTGGCCATTGCCAATGGGGAAATCTGGGGAGTCTGTTGATGATTGTTCAATCCTGTGGTTAGCCATTTTTGCCACAGAGGATGGGTTTCGATCGCACTTGTGGCATTTTCCCACTCTGGAAGTATGGGTTGCTCTCCTACGGTGAACACTTCAAAGGCAGAATCGGCAGCATCAGTAGTAGAAGCAACTGTCGAAACTTGATGATTGGTGGAAAATGGAAATTCCCCATCGATTTTGGGAGTTGATAACTTTTCTGGGATGATTTTCGGGGCGCTGATGTAGAGTCTGCCACCACAGCCCTCCATGGCGGTGACAGTAGCTTCTAAAGCCTGCTGCAATTGAATGTTAGCTTGACCGTACAATAGGGTGGCGATGCGGCTGACTGTGGCTTCCAGGGCTGTTTGAGAGCGGGTTTGCTGAAGCAGGATGGCATGAGCGATCGCGATCGACAATTGATCTACTACTAACTGAACTACTTCCAAATCAGTTTGGTAAATATTGCGGGAGGCGGAGTGGTGAGATACCAAAAGTCCCCACAATTCGATGTGAGTTTGGCTACTTTTGTCTGGATCGTATCTCGTCAAACACTCCGGCGAATCGCAGATGTCTGTTTTGCTGTTTAGTGGCCCGGTGCGGCGGTGCAAAATTGGCACGACTAGGGAAGATAGGACTCCCATTGCCATCAGATAAGCTCTGTGACAAGGATCGAGCGATCTGTAATATATCTCCTCACTAGCTAAAGGTTCACCTGTTTGGGGCGCATCCAGGGGACTTAAGGCGATCGTGGCTGACTTGACATCTACTATTGTCCGCTGGCGTTGACGGACATACATCTGGCGGGCTTGGGGGGGAATGTCGTCGGCTGGAAAGTTTAATCCTTTTAAAGAAGGGAGATGGTTGCGATCGATTGATTCGGCAACAACTTCTCCGCTACCATCTGGACTAAACCGATAAATCATAATCCGGTCTGTTTTCAGAAAAGACCGCACTTCTTCTACAGTACAACTTAAAATATCTTCTAATTCTAAAGATTGGCGGATACGTTCAGTTATGCGACGTACCAAGAGTTCTCTGTCTAGTTGATGATTGATTTTTTCGGGTTCTTCTGTCAATTTCATAAATCTCCTTTTTCGGCAATGTAATGTAATATTTATCAGAATTTTTTACTGTAGACGGGGATGTCCCGATATCAAAAGTCGGATTCAGACTTAATATTTTGTAGATTTTTGGAGCGATCGCAGCTCGAACTAAACGATCCCTCGGACTCCTGATTATTATTTTAATGATCCGATCAATTTCTCGCAATCTTAAAATCATGTTACATTAATTATTAAAACTTATGATATCTTATTGTTGTAATATATAACTTTATGTATCGATAATTCACTTAAAAATTAGAGTTTTTCGCAGTTAGCAAGGCTTTGAGAGATATCGTGGCGCACGCTCATCAAAATTTTACCCAAATGATTTTGCCCAGTTTGGTCGCAACCGCAACCCCAATAGTAATCTGTTGGTGAATTTTCGACAATCAGGCGATCGCCCGTTTTGAGGAGAATCTGTTGAATATCTGTATGGGTGAGAAACTTAGTTTTAACCGCTTCGCACATAACTGAAATTTTTACCGCTTCCCAATCAGCACGAAGGCGATAGTTGGGATCGCGACCCAAGTTAGCAGCTTCTTGAGGAGTAGGTACGGCTCGAATCGCAGCCACCAGCCTTTCATCAGCACTGGTGACAAATTTTTGAGCTTGATAGTAGTGTTCCACAGTCAACCATTTTTGACCATTGATGCAAATGTCATGGAGTGAAAAGTTAGAAAAGCAGCCGTAAGGCTCATCTACTTTATAAAAATAAATTGTCATTCGATTTTAGATTTTAGATTTTAAATGAAAAATCAAGAGTGAGAACTTCAGAATATTTCCCTCTTCCCTCTTCCCTCTTCCCTCTTCCCTCTTCCCTCCCCCTTCTTCCCTCCCCCCTTGGGGGGGGTAGGGGGGGGGTTCTTCTTCCCTCTTCCTTCTTCCTTCTTCCTTCTTCCTTCTTCCTTCTTCCTTCTTCCTTCTAATTAAAATGGCATCAGCTTTTTAATAGCGCGGTGAGCGATATCGGCATAACACACTTCGCCGCACAAAATTTTGCTCATTACCTGACTAGCTCTAGGGGATTTAACCCCAGCTCTGTAAGCAGCACCAGTAAACTGATAGAATGCCGCAGCCAAGCGACTAGCCCAGAGCATATCGCTTCCCCATTCTTCGCTAATAATTTGAGTATACTTTTCCAGAGCGTCGCCCACACCTCCAAGAGCTCGATCGATCGCCTCAGCCGCCTTAAATCCGCTAAAAATAGCAGGTCGAATCCCCTCGCCGGACAGGGGATCGGTGAGACTAGCTGCTTCTCCTACTAACAGTGCATTTTGGGAGTGTAATTGGCGATCGCCATCCCACAGACTCATCGGATATTCGTGGATGTCGCTGACAATCACATCCGCGCCACAGTTAGTTGCGTAATCAGCCAACATATTTTTGATATTTTTTGGTCGATCGCCCCGCATAGCAGCAATACTCAAAGAGTAGCCATCAGCCTTGGGTAAACTCCAGATAAAACCTTTTTTAATAGTGCCAAAATCAAAATTGAGAACATCACCTGTGATTGCAGAAGTTTCCAAACTTGCACTCGCATAGAGTTTTGGTTCTTTCAAACCCAACCACTTAGCCATCGGACCACCAGCACCGTCAGCACCAATTAAATAGCGAGCATAAACCGGTTCAGTGGTAGTTTTAACTAACCAAACAGAATTGGTAAACTCAATTCCGATGACTTCAGTAGCATCTCTAACTTCCGCACCAGTCTTTTGAGCTTGTTTGAGTAAAAATTCATCAAATACATCCCGCTGCACCATCCACATGGGGGACTCTAGATCCACTTCCACCGCGTCTGCCATTTTCCAGGTGTAGCTAATTTTAGTAGCTTTCATAGAAATAGCTGGTGTCAGGTCAAAATCTAGCCATTGGGCGATCGCCGGAGAAACACCTCCGCCACAGGGTTTATGGCGAGGTAAAGACATCTTTTCTAGTACCAAAACAGAACGACCTTGCTGGGACAAGTGATAAGCTGCTGTGCTACCTGCTGGTCCCGAACCGACAATAATACAATCAAAGATTTTAGTCATTAGCAATTAGTCATTAGTCAAAAGTCATTAGTCAGTTGCTAATTGTTAGTTAACTGACCAATGACTTTTGACTGTTATACTTTCACGATATCTTTCTCTTTCGCAGCCAGAACTTCTTCGATTTTGGCAATGTACTTATCGGTCAGCTTTTGAACTTTATCTTGCAAGTCGCGCGATTCATCTTTAGAAATCTCGCTGCTTTTTTCTTGCTTGCGAACTGATTCTACGGCATCGCGGCGGACATTGCGAATGGCAACTTTGCCTTCTTCAGCAAATTTTCCTGCCATTTTGACAAATTCTTGGCGTCTCTCGCTAGTCAGCGGCGGAATGTTCAAACGAATTATGGAACCGTCATTATTGGGTACGAGTCCCACATCAGACAGCGAAATCGCTTTTTCAATTAAATTGAGTGCTTGGCGATCGAAAGGTTGGATGCTGATTGTAGAAGCATCCGGCGTACCGATATTAGCAAGAGATTTGATCGGAGTAGGAGCACCGTAGTAATCTACCACTATCCGATCTAGGAGAGAGGCGTTGGCTCGTCCCGTCCTAATAGTATTAAAAGACCGTTGAGTAGCCTCAACTGCCTTTTGCATATGATCTTCCACGTCAGCTAACTTCACAAAAACCTCCCACAAGGGTTCCAATAGATTCTCCCATTACTGCTCGGTAGATGTTGCCCGATACCGTCAGGTCAAATACCATAATAGGAATATTATTCTCTTTACAAAGAGCGATCGCCGTACTATCCATCACCCGCAAGTCTTGGTTCAAGACGTGTCCGTAGGTGAGGGTTTGGTATCTGCGAGCGTTGGGGTTGATGTGGGGGTCAGAATCGTACACCCCATCTACCTTAGTAGCTTTAAAAATCACCTCTGCATCAATTTCAGCCGCCCGCAAAGCTGCTGTAGTATCAGTAGTAAAAAAAGGATTACCAGAACCGGCACCAAAAATCACTACCCGTTTTTTTTCCAAGTGACGAATCGCGCGCCGTCGAATGTAGGTTTCAGCTACTTCTTGCATGGCGATCGCCGTTTGCACCCTGGTTGGTACTCCTGCTTGTTCTAGGGCATCCTGCAATGTGATGGCATTCATGACTGTAGCAATCATACCCACATAGTCTGCCGTTGCCCGATCCATACCCGCCGAAGCTGCCTTCACGCCGCGAAAAATATTGCCGCCACCGACAACGATCGCTAGCTGAATACCTTCAGAAACGACTTTGGCTACTTCCTGAGCGATCGAACTAACAACTACCGGATCGATCCCGTAGCCCAAATCGCCCATCAGCGCTTCACCGCTGAGCTTCAGCAAAACCCGCTGATAAACCATCCCTATGCCGCCACTATTTTTTATTCTGTTTGCTTCCACCATAAGATAGCAGTATGGGAGCATTTTGAACATAAATTAACTGGAACAGGATTTTGGACCCATTCCAGAAGAGCTTGCAATGTTGAGGGGTCAACTCTTGATTCAATCCTTGGGTACGAAATTAAGAGAAGCAGAATTCATGCAGTAGCGCTGACCTGTTGGTCTGGGGCCGTCATTGAATACATGACCCAGATGAGCGTCACAGACAGCACACAACACCTCTGTGCGGCGCATAAACAAAGTATTATCGGATTCACACTTAACATTTTCTTCGCTAACTGGAGCGTAGAAACTCGGCCAACCAGTACCGGAATCGTACTTTGTTTCTGATTCAAATAGTGGGGTGCCACAGCAAATACAATTATAAGTTCCTGACTTTTTGTTGTCGTGATATTCACCACTAAATGCTCTTTCAGTTCCCTTTTTTCTAGTAACTTTGAATTGTTCGGCTGTGAGCTGCTCTTTCCACTCGGCTTCAGTTTTTTGAACTTTATTAGTCATGATTGGAGGTTGTTAACTGTTAGCTTTTGACTGTTAATGGTTGACTGTATATATAGGAGGAATAAATTCGGCGATCGGGACATTCAAAATTGCTAAAATCATCGATCTTAGTGAATTTTACCTCTGCCGTCTGCCGTCTTCCTTATAGTATAGTGAGTCAACTCATGTCTCCATTAATATTAACCTAATTTGCTCGAAATGAACATAGCGGGAAAAAGTAGTAGCTGAATAGCTCTGCTGTTTTGATTTTTTGATTTGGGTATTAATTGAGAACAGCTACTTGTTGAAGAAGTCGAGTAGATGGCGATTGTGCGATCGGCAAATAATCACCAGATTCTGCTATATAAGAATCAAGCGGATAAGACTGACCTCAAGGAAACACTTGGGATGGATTGAAGTAAGATCGGGGCGATCGACACAGAGCCGATAGCCACCGTAGGCTAAAGCCCGGTAAACTGTCCCTAAATCTTCCTAGAGAAAATTAGCCGGGACAGCAGACTCAGCAACATAGGCAGTAAAATTGGCATTTCTGTTGCTAGGATAATTGGTTGATAGTAGGTCGTGAACCGATCGACATAACCGGAGTCTTCCCGGTCGTTAAGATAAAACACTTAACTGTCAAAGCTAAAAGTTATGCCGTTGAGCAATTTTACAAATTTTGAGGCAGACAATCTATGATGTCCTCCGCTAAATTACTTAATTCGGGAATATTCAAAGGATTATCGCTGCTGTTGCCCCTCACTCTGGCAGGCGCGATGGCTTCTCCCACCTATCCCCAAGCAACCCCGCCCCGCACCCTCAGCGTGCGATCGGACATCCAAGAAGCAGACTCCAAAACCGGCATCGTGACAGCCCGTGGCAACGTCCAAATCAACTACCCAGCCCGCCAAATGCAGGCCACCGCAGCTCAAGCCCAATACTTCAGCCGCGAGCGCCGGATCATTCTCAGCGGAGACGTTTACGTCTTGCAGCAGGGGAACAGCCTGCGGGGCGAAACCGTGACATATCTAATCGACGAAGGGCGGTTTATTGCCCTACCAGACAAACCAGGGCAGGTAGAATCCGTCTATCTGGTTGCCCCAGAGCAAGATGCAGCCGCTCAAAATGCAGTCGGCTCCCCACGTCCCACCACAGCCCCGCGCTAAAAACTGCTGGCAGCAAAATTTTGCGTGGGAGTTCTCCTACCCACCATTAAATTGACTGTTTCTCGAACAGGCCAGGCCATCGGGCCTGTTCAGCAGAATCATCCAAAATCTCAGATTAACTTGAAATTCGATCGCCAAAGCCCGGATTCGGGAATTTAACTGGTAGAGATTGCTCGACGAGAATGAAAATTGTACTCGAAAATATTCACAAATCCTACGGCAAACGCAATATAGTCAGTCGCGTCAATCTTTCTGTAGCACAAGGAGAAATTGTCGGATTGCTCGGTCCCAACGGTGCTGGCAAAACTACCACCTTTTACATCGCTACGGGATTAGAAAAACCCAATCAAGGCCGGGTTTGGCTCAACGATTTAGACATCACTCAATTGCCAATGCACAAACGAGCACATTTGGGAATAGGATATCTCGCCCAAGAAGCCAGCATCTTTCGCAACATGACCGTGCGGGATAACATTTTGTTAGTCCTAGAACAAACTCAAGTGCCACGATGGGAATGGCGCGATCGCATAGATTTCCTGTTGCAAGAATTTCGCTTAGAAAAAATTGCATCCAGTTTAGGAATTCAAATTTCCGGCGGCGAAAGACGGCGGACTGAGCTGGCGAGAGCTTTGGCTGCGGGGCGAGACGGACCGATATTCCTATTTTTAGACGAACCCTTTGCCGGAGTAGATCCGATCGCCGTCAACGAAATTCAAAGTATTATTGCTAAATTGCGCGATCGGCAAATCGGGATTTTGATCACGGATCACAACGTGCGAGAAACCCTAGAAATTACCGATCGAGCCTACATCATGCGAGACGGCCAAATTTTAGCATCCGGCGCAGAAGAAGAACTCTACGGCAACCCTTTAGTACGACAATATTACTTAGGCGACAACTTCGTGCGATAATCTCCTGAAGGAATGGAAGAGCGGGCAAAATTTAATAATTTTGATTTTGAATAAAAGAAGAATCTGCGATCGCGTGCAACTATGAAAATAGCAATGTCCAAATCTTTCAATCCCCTCAACTGGCTGCCGAGAATTTCGGTAATGGACTGGTACATTGTCAAAGAACTAATGGGTCCATTTCTGTTTGGTGTCGGACTCTTTACATCCGTCGCCATCACCGTCGGTGCCTTATTTGAATTAGTACGCAGAGTCGCAGAATCAGGCCTCCCCTACGGCGCAGCCCTGGAAATTTTCATGCTACAAATTCCCTATTTCGTAGTATTAGCTTTCCCCATGTCAATGCTGTTAGCTACCTTAATGGCTTACAGCCGAATGTCGAGCGATAGCGAACTCGTAGCCCTACGCAGTTGTGGAGTTAGCGTCTACCGACTGGTAATCCCAGCAGTGATTTTAGGGTTAGTTGTCACAGCCCTCACCTTCCCCTTACAAGAATTAGTGGTACCGGCGGCCAACTACCGGGCTACATTGACTTTAGACAAAGCCCTGAAGCGAGAAACACCGCAATTTCAAAAAGGCAATATTATTTACACAGAATTTCGGACAACTGACAAAAGCGCCAATGAAACCCTAGCCCGCTTTTTTTATGCAGAAGAATTTGACGGGAAACGCATGAAAGGTTTAACAATTATTGATCGCTCCACCCCCGGTCTCAATCAAATAGTTTCTTCAGAATCAGCAACCTGGAATCCCTCCGAAAACACCTGGGATTTTTTCAACGGCACCGCTTATATAGTAGCTCCTGATGGTTCTTACCGCAATATCGTTAGATTTGAACACCAACAATTGAAACTACCCCGCACACCCTTAGATTTAGCAGCTAGAGCGCGGGATTTTAAGGAAATGAATATTGCCCAAGCTTTAGAGCGATTGGAGCTAATTAAAAACAGTGGTGACGAACCACAAATTCGCAAACTTAGGGTGAGAATTCAAGAGAAATATGCTTTTCCCTTTGTGTCTATGGTATTTGCGATTGTCGGAGCCGCTTTGGGCACTCAACCGCGTCGCTCTGGTAAAGGCACGAGTTTTGGTATTAGCGTAGTGGTGATTTTCACTTACTATGTATTTTCTTTCATCACCAGTTCTATGGGTGTGAAAGCTGTCTTGAGTCCCATCCTATCAGCTTGGCTGCCGATCGCCTTTGGCTTTGGCATCGGCGGACTCTTGTTAGTACGAGCCGCCTCTAGGTAAGGACATCGGGGCATTTGAGATATGAGATTTGAAATTTTTTTGAATTAAAATCTGACTCCAGCTCTCCCCATCTTCCATAAATCCTCGGCCCTAAAAAAGAAGGATTACCGAAAAAACTGGGTCTAAAGCCCCGTTACTTCGACTACGCTCAGCACATCGCCTTATAGGACGGATTTAATTCGAGTGTAAAGATTATTCAACCAGTCGATTTATACCCACAATTGCTAGTAAACATGATAGAATAATTCCATGATTGTACTAGAGTTCAAGTTAAAAGGCAAGCCACAGCAATACCGGGTCATCGACGAAATGATCCGTACAGCTCAGTTTGTCCGAAACAAGGCTCTTAGGTACTGGATCGACAATCAGGGAGTTAAACTACTTGACCTCTACAAACAATGCGCCATCATGGCGAAAGAGTTTGAATGGGCAGGAAAACTTAACTCAATGGCACGTCAAGCGATGGCCCAACGTGCCATTTTTGCTATCCAACGTTTCTTCTCTAGTTGTAAAGCTAAGAAGCCTGGGAAAAAGGGATATCCTCAATTCAAGAAACAGACTCGTTCTGTAGAGTACAAGACTTCGGGTTGGAAGCTTTCTACCGATAAAAAGTGTCTGACTTTCACAGATGGTTTTGCTGCTGGAACATTCAAACTACTCGGCAGTCGAGATTTGCACTTCTACTCACCCAAGGAAATCAAACGAGTCAGGGTTGTGCGTCGCGCCGATGGCTACTACGCTCAGTTTTGCATTAACGTAGAACGAGCAGAAGAGCTTGTTCCTACAGGCAAAGTAATTGGCATAGATGTGGGATTAAACTATTTCTATACCAACAGTGCCGGGGAAGTTGTTCCGAATCCTCGGCACTTGCGTAAAAGCGAAAAAGCTTTGAAACGGTTGCAAAAACGAGTTTCCAGGAAAAAGAAAGGTTCGAGTAATCGTAAGAAAGCAATTAACAAGTTAGGTAGAAAACACTTGAAAGTCAGTAGGCAACGTAAAGACTTCGCCATCAAGACGACGCCCGGCGTGGTGAAATCTAGCGATTTCATAGCCTACGAAGACCTTCAAGTGAGGAATATGGTGAAGAACCACAAACTTGCTAAATCGATTAGCGATGCAGCATGGTCACAGTTTGCTCAATGGCTGCAATATTTTGGAAAAGTGTACGGTAAAACAGTAGTTGCTGTTGCTCCTCAATACACTTCCCAAGATTGTTCAAATTGTGGAAATCGCGTTCAGAAATCGTTGTCAATCAGAACTCATGTTTGTAGCTGTGGTACGGTGTTAGACCGCGACCACAATGCCGCTAAGAATATCCTAGCTAAGGGATTAAAGCAAGCAGGAATTATTTTAAATACGGTGGGGCACACCGGAATTAACGCTTGGGGACAGACCGACAAGAACTCGTTGGTGGTGACATCAGCGCGCAAGCCGACTGATTGATCCAAGAATCCCCGCGCGTTCACGCCGGGGAGTGTCAACTATTGACTTTCGTTGATTTGGCATGATATTATTAGATAATGGGAGTGGTGACAAAAATAATTATTTTTGTCACCACTCCCATTATTAGATTGTACCTTATTAAACGGCAAGAGTCAAGCGTTTAACCATAAAAAAAAAGGCGATTTTTTTTTATATTCAATCGAATAAAAAATCATATAAAAAATCTATGGGTTAGAAAAAGTATTGATTTCGCCTCCACCAAGATAGCGTCCTGGAATCTGTCGCTGTGGAGGAGAAGGCTGTGGTGGAATTGGTGGCAGGCCCTGATTTGTGCTTTGAGGAACAACTCCAAAATTAGACTGGGTTGGCGAGTTGGACTGACTAGGCTGAGCTGATTTAAATTGAGAATTGGCTGAATTGGGAGATAATTGAGGGTTAAGGATTTTGGTTTCGACTATCGCACTAGGAACAGCAGATTTTTCGACATTGGGAAGTAGCTGTATGGGGGAAGGTGTGGCGACGGGAATTACAGAAGGTTGAGTTTTAGGTATGAAATCGGAACCGGATAAATTAGTTTGGTAGGGATTTTTGGGTGCCACCACATTTACAGGCTCTATGGTAATTTCGGGCATAACTGGTACTGTGGAATTTAATCGGCCCCAGGATTCAGGTAATGTGGTGGATGGGTTGGAAACTGGCTGAGAGTCGTTAATAATATTTGTGGAAGCCGGAACCTGCGTAAGTGGAGTGGGAAAATTCACAGGATTTGGTTTTGCTTGAGCTGTAGTGGTGGTTGGGAGCAAATTGTCGGGATTTGTAGGAGACAAAGTGCCGTTTAGTCGATCGGGCAATTTACTTTCCTTGGCAGTTTTTTCAGTAGAATTCGCCACTACTAAAGTGTCGGCAGCGATGTATTTTTTCATAGCTGCTTGTAAGGGACTTAAAGGAAGAGAATTTGGGTTTTTTTTGCCTGAACTAGCACTACCGTTAGCCTGGGATAAAGTTGCTGTCTCCAAGGAGTCTCCCAGGCCAAGGTTGGAAGTCGCGGCAGTCTGCCCGCCGTCGAGAGAAGGACTCAAAGCTGATGTGGCGTTTGCAGTGGCCAAGCTTGAGTTTGTCTGGTTATTTTGGGTGGCGGAAGCCACAGGATTTGCGATATTGGGGAGGGATAAAGATGTGTTGATTGCTGGCTGCTTGGAAACTAGAGAGGGCGGAAATTTTTCGGCTCGCCTAGCGCTAATTTCATCGAATAAACCTTGGGTTTTGACTATGGGTGAATTAAAAAAACCGAGTTCTGGATTAGAGCGATTGAATTGATTGACTAGCAGGGGTACGCTATCGATTTCAGCAGCAATTGCAGTATCTTCAGCAGATAGCCCCGCGATGGCAGTGGGATTATTTGAAGTCGCTGCATCTTCGCCATCTATGCTCAAGCGTTCTGGATTTACCGATACCTCCCAGATAAACAAACTCCCGGCACAGAGAACTGCTAGCGGTGCCCAAACCATAGGCTGCATCCAGTGGCGTAACCGCGCTATGAGATAGCGGACAGATGTAGGGAATCGTTTAAAACTTGACATAGTTTTGCTTTGGTATTTAGCACAGACTTAAAACAAGTTTTGGTAATTATATTATATCCTGTTTATGCTGTTGGCTGTCAAAGACTGCGAGGATTCCCGTAGGGAATAGCTTCGCACGGGCGCACTTTTGAGGAAAAATAGCTTCAAATATCTACAAAATATGAATTTATCTAAAGCAGGTTGAGAAAATAATTGATTGCCCATTAAAATCAACTGCTCATCAGGATGATAAAATTAGAGTTGGCGCGGTGTCAATCCTGCTGGAGGGGGTTTGGCGATCGACTGACAAGGAAAAAAGTTACAGCCGGCGTTGGCAATTACCGACGACGATCTAAGACAATTTGAAATTAAAAAGATGACAAAAGTAGTAGAAGTATTAGCCAATCGGGAAGAATTAATAGCTCGATCGCTCTCGGTTGTGTGCTCCCAAATCCAAGCAGCCATAGCAGAACGAGGAATATGTACGATCGCCGCAGCAGGCGGAAGCACACCAGAACCACTTTACAAATTGCTGAGCGCTCAAGACTTGCCGTGGGATAAAATTCACGTTTTCTGGGGGGATGAACGCTACGTACCTTCAGACCACCAGGATAGCAATCAAAAAATGGCACGTCTGGCATGGCTGGACAAAGTAAACATCCCCCCCAGTAACATTCACCCGATGCCGACAGGTAGTGGGGACCCGGCCGCGGATGCCTTGGCCTACCAAACTGAATTGCAACAGTTCTTCCAGGTATCCGAGGGGGAGTTTCCGGCGATCGACATAATTTTATTAGGGATCGGAGACGACGCCCACACAGCCTCTCTATTTCCCCACACAGCGGCTTTACAAGTGCGCGATGCCCTAGTGACGGTGGGTAACAAGGACGGTCAACCCCGCATCACGTTTACAGTTCCCTTAATTAACCATGCTCGTTGTGTCATCTTCATTGTGGCAGGAGGCAGCAAAAAACCAGCCCTAGCTCAAATTTTTGCCCCCGTAGCCGATGACTTGACTTATCCATCCAGACTGATTCAACCGAGTGGCGAACTCTTGTGGTTGCTAGATGCGGCAGCGGGGGAAGAGTTACAATCCCTAGGTTAGGTGTGGGGTGATAGGTGTGGGAGTGTGCAAATATAGTATTATAAAACTTCATTAAGATTATAATCATCGATCGACGCTGGTGCTATTGAGGGTAACAGAAAGCCACAGCCATCAAGCCGTGGATTACTTGATTAACTTCAAAAAGCCCGTCATCCCTCCCAGAACCGCCCAAGGCCAGTTGCTAGCATTGGCAAAGCAATAGGAGAATGGTGGCGGTTAAAGTTAAAATTTGACCGTACACTAAACTATTTTTATGAGGCTGATTTGAAAATCTGGCCGATAGCAAGGAGAAATCGATGATTGTCTGTCCCAATTGCAATCACCAAAACCCCGACGGAGCTAACCAGTGTGAGGCTTGCTACACGCCTTTACCCGTTACCGCCAGTTGCTCGAACTGCGGTGCTGCGGTTCAGACAGATGCAGCTTTTTGTGGTCAGTGTGGCTTTAATTTACGTCCAGGTTCCTCTGTTCCAGAAAGAGAGGCAACTGTAGTGCCATCCTCTGTGGGCCCGACAGTGGTATCGCCATTGATACCAGATTTAGTGTCGCCGGAACCCCTGATAGTACCGGAAACTGTCGTGACGGCAAATCCAGGACCTAACTTGGAAAAAACTCCCCTTAGCATTCCGCCTGCTGTTCCCGACGCGCCACCATTACCCTCGGTTGCTGTTACCACTGAACCTGTGGCAATCTCCGTTAATACTACTCCTCCGGTTGCTGGCCAACCGACACCTGGTGTAGCGAAAACTCAACTGCAACAGCAGTCAGCAAGGCTGATACACGTCCAGACCAATACGCTGATGGAATTGCCTCACAATCTTTCTGTGATTCATATAGGCAAGCCCAATGACTTGGTACCCCCGGATATTGATGTTGCCGGATTTGCTAATTCTGAGATCGTCTCCAGGGTACACGCTAACCTCCGGGTTGAGGGAGATGCTTGCTACCTAGAGGATGTGGGTAGTTCCAACGGTACTTATGTCAACAATACTCCCCTGCCCAAGGGAAATCGACACCGGTTGCGACCGGGAGATCGCATCTCTTTGGGTAAAGGAGACCTGGTTACGTTTCTATTTCAAGTTTCTTAGATCGAGTTTGGATTGGGCGAAAGAAAGTCTAAAATCTAAAATCGCATCAAGAATCGCTCTACCAAAACTCACTGCTGCCAATGTGATTAAGCTGACCTTGCTACATCCACTCCAGTCTATACCAGTCCGCAGTTGGACCTTTGAAGACGAAGAGGTCGTCTGCATAGGGCGATCGACAGAAAGCCACGTAGTTCTTTTCAGTGCGGTGGTTTCTCGTCGCCACATAGAATTGCGGCGATCGGGGAAAAACTGGGAATTGATTAATTTAGGCACCAATGGCACTTACCTCGATGGTCAACCGATCGCGAGCATTCCCATTGTGGACGGTCTGATCGTTCACTTGGCTCGATCGGGGCCGAAAATTCAAATCAACTTTGTCCCCAATCAGCCCTCAGTCCAGGTCGAAAAAATTAGCGTCAGTCCGAGGGATGCTAAGGCAATTTATGCTCCTTTAGAAGTGGCGCAAGTCGTCACGATTCCGATTCCCGAAGAAACAGAAATTGGTATTTCTAGGGAGGAGGATGATTTAACGGAGGCGGAGAATAATCGCGATTATACTGCTGAATAATAATATGAAGTCAGTGTATGATGGTCGATATTTCCAGAAATTATGGTGGAACAGGCCAAACAGCCTGTTTAAAGCTGGCTTTTCTGGAGATGGGAGATGTCTAATAGATCGCGTCAATGTACCACTAAACTGGCTGGCGCTGAGGTTTCCTGTTTATGCTCCGCGTCGCTCTGTACTAGCCCAGGTCAAGTACAAGGCTTTGGATTTATGCCTAAATTTCTGTAAGATCAGTGATTACCTTAACCCTACTTCATCCTATCCAATCAGTCCCAGTTCAAAGTTGGTCTTTTGACTCCGAATCAGTGGTTCGGATCGGTCGATCGAACGACAATGATGTAATTATTTACAGTGCGGTTGTTTCTCGCCACCACGTCGAGTTGTGGAACCATCCCTTTGGCTGGGAAATTATTAATTTTGGCGCTAATGGCACTTACATCAATGACCAATCCATCACTCAAGCCTTGGTGGTGGACGGGATGACGATTCGTTTGGGCAATTCTGGACCTTCTATCCGCATTCGGGTAGGTGCGACGAATCTGCCACCACAGCCATCGCGCCCTGACAAAAAGGATCAAACTTCTCCACAGAAGCAAATAGATTCTCCTTTCCGTCACGGAATCATTGAGGACGATGAAGATGGTGCCTTGACTCAAATCGATCTTGATTAGACATCTGCAACAAACAGGCTGGTGTGGAACAGGCCAAACAGCCTGTTCCAGAAGAATAAGGTTTACCCTTCTAAAGATAAGATTGTGGGGCTATCGGTTAACAGGACTTCAGTTGCGTTACCAGCCCATCGGCGATAATCCAAAAGTAACTGGTACATCAATCGTTGTTTGACACTAAGCAGTACGCTCTTGAGCAAACCGTTACCCGTTGCTTCTAAAATTGGTTTGGGAGTCAGCCACAAAGGTGGTGGCAGCTCTACTCGTACTTCCAAATCCGCTTTTCCCTTCAGATATGTCCCCCCGCCACTTTGATGCGGTGACAACTGTCCTTTGAGATTGAGAGCAAAGCGATCGTTGATATAATCGACACCTAGAATCTCACAGGCGACAGACTCCAAATTGATTGTGCCGTCGGAGAGCGCCCACACCCTCATGTCTACCGTGGGTTGAATGCTCAGCATCATAAATTGTAACGGCCGCATTTTGAGCCGAAAACATTCATCACTTAGCTGCTCAGTGCGACTGCGATCGACTAGAGCATTTACAAGTCGCTTGGGCTGACGCAGATAATGTTGAATGGGAACCCGTTCCTCTGGTACGGCGATCTCAACTGATTGGCAAGCATTAAACCGGATATACATGAGACGATATCAAATTAGAGGAGTCGTAACCATATGTTAATAAACTATAACCCTTTTCCAGTGACATAAGTCACGCAACGAGTAATGTCATCCGAGAAATAACGGAGAAAAGTTTCCCAGATACTGCGCTAATTTTCGGATTTTACTTGCTGCTATCTGGGAGAAACACAGATTTGTCCCTGTCTGCTATGTAGCCACAATTAGGTAAAATTCCCTACTATGAAAATTTCGATCGCACATCTGGGCCCAGTCGGAACCAATGCAGAAACAGCCGCTCTGGCTTATGTTCAGTGGTTGAGCCAAGAAACTAACTGGGAATGCACCCTGTATCCTTATGCAACCATATCCCAGGCTCTAGAGGCATCGGCCACAGGGCTGGTTGATTTATCAGTTGTGCCCGTGGAAAATTCGATCGAAGGAAGTGTTACTGTCACCTTAGACACGCTGTGGCGACTCGATCGACTTCGCATTCAACACGCCTTAGTTTTGCCAATTTCCCACGCCCTAGTATCAAAAGCTGAAAGTTTTAATCAGATTCAAAAAGTTTACTCTCACCCGCAAGCCCTAGCTCAGTGTCAGTTGTGGCTGGGGAAGTTTATCCCATCGGCTCAGTTAATTCCGGCGAATTCAACCACGGAATACTTGGATTACCTGGAGGATACAAGTGTGGCGGTGATTTCTGCGCCCAGAGCCGCTCAACTTTATAATTTGCCAGTGTTAGCTCATCCGATTAATGATTATCCCGACAATTACACTCGATTTTGGATACTCGGTAAGGGAGTTGAAGAACTGGACCATGTAGAAATAGGCGTGCATCCCCCATCAACTAAATCCATCACTAAATCCGCTGCTAAGTTGATCCTGGATGGTTCACCGTCTAATTGCACCCATACGTCCCTAGCTTTTAGCGTGCCTGCCAATATGCCGGGAGCGCTGGTAAAGCCTTTACAAGTATTTGCCAGTCGCGGGATTAATCTGAGTCGGATTGAATCTCGACCGACTAAGCGATCGCTCGGAGAATATATTTTCTTTATGGATGTTGAAGCTAATGCCTGCCACGCAGTGGTGCGATCGGCATTGGAAGAGCTAAAGACCTACACTGAAACTTTAAAAATATTTGGGTGTTACAGTGTAATGTAGTATACTGTAAGTAGTACACTTTTTTCAAGTATTAAAGTTAAGAGGCTAGCAAAATGAATGCCGATGAACTTCTGAAGCGATATGCGGCCGGGGAAAGAAATTTTCATGAAATAAACTTAAAAGAGGCTGCTTTGGCCGAAGCTTTCCTAAGTCATATTAATTTGGCGTGTGCTAATTTGAAAGAGATTAATTTATCTTTAGCAGACTTAAGTTGGGCCAACTTAATAGGAGCCAACCTCAAGAACGCTTGCCTACTGATGACTCAATTAAATTGGGCAAACCTCAGAGGAGCAGATCTAACATTTGCGAGATTAACAGGGGCTGATTTGGTTGAAGCCAACCTGAAAAAAGCCAACTTGAGCGACACTAAAATGATCGGTGTCAACTTGACTGGTGCATCCTTGCAAGGTGCAAATCTCATGGAAGCAAACTTAATAGATTCTTGCTTAGAGCTAGCTGATTTGAGTTCAGCGAATTTAACTGAGGTGAAGTTAAGGGGAGCAAATTTGCAAAAGGCTAACTTGAGAGGAGCTCTGTTATATGAAGCGAATCTTCATCGTGCCGATTTGAGAGAAGCTGACTTGGAGGGCGCTAATCTTAGTGGGGCTTTTTTGTGCGGTGCAAATTTGGAAGGAGCCAACTTAAAGGGGGCAATTTTCAGCGGTGCTATACAGTTTTGTGTGCGACAAGTTTAATAGGGCCCAAGGAAGATGGAAGAAGGTGTTTCGACCCTGACACTCAGCGGTTGGGCCAGGGTAGTCGAAGGGTCGAAGGGCGAGGGTGGCTTCAGGAAGAATGAAGAAATCCTTTCAGATACTAATTTTCGATTAGCTAGGCCCTAGCACCTACAATAATGGGACTACTTGAGTGTATCTTTCAGTACAGTCCTAGCAGCTAAGTGATTGCGAGTAGAAGTTAAAATTTCTGTTTCGCGTTCCAATCTAGCAGCAGTATCTTGCAATTCTAAAAGAGTTTGCTGTTCCGTGGCTGCGCCGTAAAGGTAGCTAGCTACCCAATAGGACAACTCTGTGGGCAAGCTGGGAATGTCTTCTGGTAGGTCGATCGGCTGATCCATCAATTTGCTAGAGAGGCGAACTACATCACGAAGCAGTTGTTCGACATCTCGGCTTAAAGATCTAAGGTCTTTTTGCGGCGGTTCGTCTTCAATCCATTCTACTAGACCGACTAAATAGGGTTTTTCTCGAACTGCGTCGAGCACTCGGAACCGTTGCTGGCCCAAAGTCATTATTTTCAGGCGATCGTCCGGGAGTCTCTGACAGTGAATTACTTCGGCGCAACAGCCGACAGCAGAGACTTTATTTTGCTCAGGGTCCCACATGAGTACACCGAAACGGCGATCGCTCTCCAGAATCGTATTCATCATGATTCGATAGCGAAACTCGAAGATTTGCAGCGGGAGCGGCCTACCGGGAAATAGAACCACTTCCGGCAACGGAAATAGGGGGAGTTCGCGAACTGCTACAGAGGAAGAGGATGCCATTGTCGCTCGAATGTGAGGTTACTTGCGGTTCTTTTTCTTACTTTAACTGATTTGAGGTAATTCCGGGTGGGGTGAGGGGCGATCGCCCGAAAATGCGCCCAGGGCGATCGGGGCTGGAAGCTGAGGGCGGGGGTCAGAAACCGGGTTTTTGAGGAAAATTCTGGTTTGTTACCGACAAATTAGGTAAAAAACCGGGTTTCTTTGGGCTGATGTGTAAGTCTTGCAAAACTTATTTAGGGCTTGCTGAATATATCGATCGCACTTGACGTAGCGAAAGGTTATGCCATGGTGCGATCTGGTGGTGCCGGGTTTTTTGTGTGTTTTAATGCAGTTGGTTAAAAGTCTCAAGTAAATTTGAGATTAAGCCCAATCTTCTTGGTCGCTTTTTTGCTTCCTGTAAACTTCACCTTTAGCGTGAATTTTACGAGTTTGTTCGTAAAGAGTTTCTGGTGTAAGATGCCATTTTTCTAGGACTTTTTCTAAGTCTTTTTGGATATCTCTAGCGCCGGGAAAGCCACGGTAACGAATTTTTAGTCTGGCTAATTCTGATAAATTGTAGTCGGTTGCTTCTGAGGCTAATAAAGTATCGACTGTAGCGCGATCGCGTCGATATTGCGGATGCTGTTGATCTTGAGTCTTTTCTATGGAATCCATACTAAGTAAGTGGGTACAAATAAACATTACATAGGAGCGGGCGGGTTTAGGAGATTATTAGTTTTAGGCTATTATGGTTGGTAAAACCCGCCCCTACAATTCACGTTCTTCTATTATCTGCCAAGTCAAGTATCTAATTAAACTTAGAATTTTACTGATGTTGTCGCTTCAGTCATCCGCAGAAATTTTTGTGTTTGTTCAGTAATACCAAATATGCGATCGCCCTGACAAAAGATTTCCCAGGCGCGAATTCCCATAAAACCAATCCCTGCCACCGACAAAGGTATCGCAGCAGCACCTAAAAGCGCCGCTATAGGGGGAAATATCATGCAGAGTGTTAAGAGAATGGCGGTAATTATACCACCTGCAATGCCAGCTTTAGCTGTAGCGGTGGCGACTTGTGTCACTAATTCTGATTGGGTAATTTTGCCTTCAACGCACAATAGGGAGTTTTCTAAGATGGAAAATACTAACTCAATTACTGCTGCTGCGATCGCCCCTTTGATTGCAACCCCAACGATTTCGGCAACTGCTGCCTTAAACGCTGCATCCGCTAAAACCTGCTTAGCAACGGCTAATTCGGCCGCAGTCATGTCTGCACCACCACGAGCCCGATTTACCCAAAAATGTTCAAACACCCCGTTAGCAGCTTCACTACCGCCTCCATTGACGTGTGCTTTGATGTGACTCCAATCTTTATCTTGACAGAAGTTGCGAATTGCTTCTGGGCCTTGGGCTCGAATTTGGGCGGGTATGGATTCAAATACTTTTGCTGCTTCTTGAACATTTCGCATTCCGTCACGCACACCAGCCCTAGCAAATTTGAATTGCAGATTTGTGGGCAGGTTCTCAAAACGGATGTTGTGTGCTATTTTAAAAGCTTCTTGAGTGGCGATCGCGCCAGCACTCACAATGGAACTTGGTGCTGATTGTACCCACGCGGTTACTACAGTTGCAGTTTCCTCAACTTTAGTAGTGATTTGGTTAGCTAAGTTTTGGGTTTCGGCAACAGTTTCTTGGAATTTAGCAGTTAGCACTTCGAGTGGATTCTGGTTTGTTTCCATGTTTCTCCTGGCTGCATCGTTAATGAATAATTATAACCAGAGTCCCGACTTCGTAGAAGAAGTCGGGGTGCGATTCGTTGAAACGTGAATCACGGTGAAAGCCCGTACATAGCGTTTCCAGCCACAAGGCTGAACTCTCGGTCTGATAAGGGTGTAAGTCCCTTCTGCCAGACTCAGGTATGACTC